>CAVJLQ010000080.1:0-5897 GCA_963650435.1 Alloprevotella sp.
CGAAGCGGTCCCGCAGAGGGGCGGACAGCTGGCCCGCCCGGGTGGTGGCCCCGATGAGGGTGAACTTGGGCAGATCCAGGCGCACGGAGTTGGCGCTGGGGCCCTTGCCGATGATGATGTCGATGGCAAAGTCCTCCATGGCCGGGTAGAGCACCTCCTCCACCTGGCGGTTCAGGCGGTGGATCTCATCCACGAAGAGGATGTCGTTCTCATTCAGGTTGGTCAGCAGGGCGGCCAGATCCCCCGCCTTCTCGATGGCCGGGCCGGAGGTGATGCGCACGTTCACCCCCATCTCGTTGGCGATGATGCCGGACAGGGTGGTCTTGCCCAGGCCCGGGGGGCCGTGGAGCAGCACGTGGTCCAGGGGCTCGCGGCGCATCTTGGCCGCCTGGATGAACACCTCCAGATTGCCCTTGGCCTTCTCCTGGCCGATGTACTCCCGCAGGGTCTTGGGCCGGAGGGAATATTCATTTTCGTCCTCGCGGGTCAGCGCGGTGGTCACCAGCGGTTCGTCCAGCTCCTCCGGGTCGAACGCGGGGGCAGAAAAATCGATTGCCATTGGGTCACTCCCCTATCTTTGGTCGGGGCCTATCATTTACCCCTTCATCATCTTTTTCAGGGCAGCCTTGATGACCTGCTCCAGGGTCAGGCTGTCCAGGTCGATGCCCTTCAGGGCCAGGTTGATCTCCCCCTGGGAGTAGCCCAGCACCGCCAGAGCGGCAGATGCCTCAGACAGCTTGTTTTCCGGGATCACGGTGACGCCGGAGCCGCCGTAGCTCTCCCCCGCGCCGCCGATGGCCTGCCCCTTGGCCAGCTTATCCTTCAGCTCCAGGATCACCCGCTGGGCGATCTTCTTGCCCACGCCCTGGGCGCAGGTCAGGGCCTTTTCGTCCCCGGTGATGATGGACAGGGCCAGATTTGCGGGGGTGCTGGCGGAGAGGATAGACAGGGCCGCCTTGGGCCCCACGCCGGACACGGAGATCAGCAGCTGAAACAGATTCAGCTCCTCCTGGGTGGCAAAGCCATAAAGCTCCATGGCGTCCTCACGGACGTTCAGGTGGGTAAAGAGCTTCCCCTTCTCTCCCTTTTTCAGGGCGGAGATGGTGTAGTTCGTGGTGCGGCAGGCGTAGCCCACTCCGCCGCAGTCGATCACGGCCAGATAGGGCCCGATATGGGCCACCGTGCCGGAGAGATAATAAAACATATGCTTACCTCGTGTCGTATTTGTCCGGGTCGAACACCCGCTCTGTGTTCAAAAGGCTGGTGGCCGCCCGGCTGTGGCAGATGGCCAAGGCCAGGGCGTCGGCGGCGTCGTCGGGCCGTGGGATCTCCTTCATGCCCAGCAGGCGCTGGGTCATGAGCATGACCTGGCGCTTCTCCGCCCCGCCGTAGCCCACCACAGCCTGCTTCACCTGCATGGGGGTGTACTCGTAAATGGGCACGCCCAGTTTCTCCGCCGCCAGCAGGATCACCCCGCGGCCATGGGCCACGGCGATGCCCGTGGTGATGTTTTTGGAGAAGAACAGCTCCTCCACAGCCATCTCGTCGGGATGAAAGGTGCGGATCAGCTCCTCCATGTCGTTGGAGATCTGCAAAAGCCGCTCAGACAGAGGGATGCCTGGGGGCGTGGTGATCACGCCGTATTGCAGCAGGGTGTTTTTCCCCCGCTGCGCCTTTACGACCCCGAAGCCGATGGTGGCCACGCCGGGGTCAATGCCTAAGATGATCATGCCGTCCCTCCTGCACACTCTTACAGGATAACTATACCACACTTTTCTCCTGGCGTAAACAAATTCAGGATAAGTTTTCGCCGAATAGACCAGCAGGCCCGCCGTTTCAACGGCGGGCCTGCTCAGCAGTTGTTTGCAGCTTTACAGATCCAGCATGCCCATAAGGCGATGCCGGCCACCACGACCACGATCATGGCGTAGTGCTTCCAGGACAGCTTCTCCTTCAGGAACAGGCGGCTCCACACCACGGAGGCCGCACAGTAGGAGGAGATGATGGGGGCGGACATGGCCAGATGCTGGGTGTCGGCGATGGCGTAGATATAGGCGAACTGGCCCGCCGTCTCGAAGATGGCGCCGATATACTTGGGGGCCTCCATTTTGGGCAGCAGCTTCTCCTTCTTGATCAGCACCACATAGATGAAGCACACCACGGCGGCGCACAGGAAGGTCAGCTCATAGGCCACGTTGGCGCTGTCCTCGTTCAGGGTCTCCAGCACCCGGTTGTCCGCAAAGGTGCCCGCCGCGTCCAGCAGGCAGTAGGCCACGGGCAGGGCCAGGGCCAGGAAGCTCTTGGCGTACTTCCTGTTGCCCTCCGCCTGGCGGGCGGCCCGCAGCTCCGGATCCTCGGTGGCGTCCACCACCCCCAGGCCGATGGCGCCCACGCACACCAGCAGGATGGCGAACAGGGCCAGGGGCGAGTAGTCCTCCCCGCCCACGAACAGCAGGGTCATCACCGCCACCAGGGCGCCGGAGGAGTTGCAGATCGGGGAGGAAATGGACAGCTCGATGTACCGCAGGCCCAGATAGCCTAAAGTCATGGAGCCGATATACAGCAGAGATACGGGCAGATAGGTCAGGATGATCTGGGGGTTGATGGGCACCCCCGGCAAATATCTCGATCTCAGCGTGGATGCCCATCACCACACCTACGGCAATGACCATCTTCAAGTGGCTGTACCGGTCGCTCTCATCCCGGCAGCCGATCTTGGAAAACAGGTCGGAACCGCTCCAGCACAGCAGGGCGGTCAAGGAAAGCCAAAACCACATCTCTCTTCTCTCTCCATTCTCTTGAAACAGGGTCTTTCTCCCGCCCTGTCTCAGGCGGGACTAGATCAGTATACATGATTTTTCATTTTTTGCAACCTCAATGCTCCATTTTTCCCCGCGTTTTGTGAAAACGCGAAAGCGGTTGCGATCCGGCGCCGTTTTTTGTATAATCTTTGCAGAAAAACAGCAGGCGCAGCCGACGCTGCTCTGCAGAAGGAGGATCTATATGAGGGTACTGGTCAACGGCGCCGGCGGCCGGATGGGCGCCTGTGTGCAGCGCGCGGCAAGAGAGGGCTTTCACGGGGCCGAGCTGGCCGCCGCCGTGAGCGTGCGGGACGGCAGTCTGGATGGCTTTCACGGTCCCGCCGACTGCATCATCGACTTTTCCGACCGGGCAGCCACCGCGCCCCTGCTGGACTACGCCCTGGGCCGGGGCCTGCCCGTAGTCATCGCGACCACCGGACAGACGGAGCAGGACATGGAGCAGATCCGCCGGGCCGCGGAAACGATCCCGGTGTTCCGCTCCGGCAATATGGCCCTTGGGGTCACCCTGATGTGCCAGCTGGTGAAAGCGGCGGTGAAGGCCTTTCCCGGCGCGCAGGTGGAGATCCTGGAGACCCACCACACAGGGAAGGCGGACGTCCCCAGCGGCACTGCCGTCATGCTGGGCGAGGCGGCGCTGGCGGTCCGGCCCGGGGCCCATCTCACCGTGGGCCGCCCCGCCGGACACGGCCTGCGGGACGAGAACGAGATCACCATCCACTCCCTGCGCATGGGCAATATCGTGGGCACCCACGAGGTCATCATCAACGCCGGCACCCAGGTGCTCACCCTGAAGCACGAGGCGCTGGACCGAGCCATGTTCGCCGAGGGGGCCATCATCGCCGCCGAATTCCTCCTGCGCCAGAAGCCCGGACTTTACGATATGCAGGACCTTGCCGCCGCCCTATAGGGGCGCGGCACCACGATCAAGCTGCTGAAAGGAGCGACCCCACCATGACCTATAACTTTGAGCACTGCCCCGCCCGGTATCATGTGGGCTCGGGCAAATGGAACGAAATGGCCGCCTTCGGCGTCTCTCCCCAGGAGGACGTGATCCCCTTCTCCGTGGCCGACATGGAGTTCGAGGTGGCCCCCGAGATCCGGGAGGGGCTGAAGGAGTACATCGACCGCTATGTCCTGGGCTATGCCAACCCTACGGACGAATATAAGCAGGCCGTCTGCAAGTGGCAGAGGGAGCGCCACAGCTGGGAGATCGAATCTGAGTGGATCCTGAGCACCCCCGGCGTGGTCAATGCCTTCCACAACGCGGTACAGACCTTCACCCAGCCCGGCGAGGGCGTCATCATGCTGACCCCCACCTACTACCCCATGTACAACGCCGTAAAGGCCAATGGCCGGGTGCTGGTGGGCAGCGACCTGGTGCTGAAGGGGGACCGCTACGAGATCGACTTTGCCGACTTCGAGGCCAAGGCCAAGGACCCCAACGTGAAGATGTTCCTGTTCTGCAACCCCCAGAATCCCACCAGCCGGGTATTCACCCGGGAGGAGGTGGAGCGTCTGGGCCGCATCTGCCTGGACAACGGCATTTTCGTCTGCTCCGACGAGATCCACTGCGACCTGGTCATGCCCGGCCACAGGCACACGGTGTTCGCCTCCATCAGCGAGGAGTTCGCCGACCACAGCGCCGTATGCACTGCCGCCAGCAAGACCTTCAACCTGGCCGGTATGCAGACCTCCGCCGTCATCCTCAAGAACGAGGAGGCCCGGGCCAGGTTCTTCGCCAACCAGAAGAAGCTGGAGATCAACCCCAAGTGCAGCATCCTGGGCTATGAGGCCACCCGCCTGGCCTATGAGAAGTGCGGCGGCTGGCATGACCAGTGCCTGGACGTCATCTACAGGAACTACCGGACCTGTGTGGACTTCTTCGCCAAGGAGCTGCCCCAGGTCAGGCCCATCCAGATGGAGGGCACCTACCTGCTGTGGATGGACTGCCGCGCCGTGGGGCTGGGCTATGAGGCGCTGGCCCGGGTGCTGAAAGAGGCCCGCCTGTTCTTCGACGACGGCTATATCTTCGGCGCCCCCGGCGAGGGCTTCGAGCGCTGGAACCTGGCCTGCCCCACCCGCTATGTGGAGGAGGGCCTGCAGCGCATGAAGGCCGCCCTGCTCCCCTACTGCAAGTAAAGATCAAACGAGAAGGACCTCCGGCCCGGCCGGAGGTCCTTCCTTCTGCAAATAGGCCCCGGCTGCCTGTGCCAGCCGGGGACTTTTTGATCCGGTCAATACTTCACCACGCCCTCGAAAACCAGCTTTGCGTTGCCGGTCAGGGTCACACTGCCGTCCTTGCCGTAGTTGACGGTCAGGTCGCCGCCCCGCAGCTTGACCACAACGTCCTCGCCCCGGACGCAGAAGCCGTTCTTCACGGCCGCCGCCACCGCGGCGCAGGCGCCGGTGCCGCAAGCCAGGGTCTCGCCGTTGCCCCGCTCGTACACACGCATTTTGATCATATTCTTGTTGACCACTCGGATGAACTCGGTGTTGATCCGCTGGGGGAACATGGGCGCGTTCTCGAACTGGGGACCCACGGTCTCCATATCCACGCCGTCCACCCGGTCGCAGAACACCACGCAGTGGGGGTTGCCCACGGACAGGCAGGTGATGCGGTAGTCCCTGCCGCCGATCTGGACGGGGCAGTCCACCAGCTGCTCCCGGTCGGTCACGGCGGGCAGGTCGGCGGCGGAAAAGTCCACCCTTCCCATGTCCACGCTGACGGAGGACACCTCGCCGCTGCGGGTATACAGCTTCAGCTTCTTTACGCCGCTGGCCGTCTCTACTGTCAGGTCAGTACGCTTTACAATATCGTTGTCGTATACATATTTGCCCACATTGCGGATACAGTTGCCGGCCATCATGCCCTCGGAGCCGTCCCGGTTGAAGATCCGCATCTTCACGTCGGCCACGTCGGAGCTCTCAATGAGCACCAGGCCGTCGCCGCCGATGCCGTAGTGCCGGTCGCACATATCCACGCACAGGGACTCGGGACAGGTGACCACCCCTTCCCTGTTGTCAATGAAGATGTAGTCATCCCCGGTGGCCTGCATTTTGGAGAAGCGGATCTTC
>CAVJLQ010000081.1:0-6742 GCA_963650435.1 Alloprevotella sp.
GGGCTATCTGGCCCAGATGGGCTTTGGCTTTACCAATGACGAGGAGCAGGCCCGGGTCATCGTCATCAACACCTGCGCCATCCGGGAGCACGCCGAGCAGCGGGTGTTCGGCAATCTGGGCGCCCTGGTGCACACCAAGCGCCGCCACCCGGAGCAGATCATCTGCCTGTGCGGCTGCATGGCCCAGGAGCCCCATGTGGCCGACCGCATCCGCCAGTCCTACCGCCATGTGGACCTGGTGTTCGGCCCCCACGAGCTGTGGCGCTTCCCGGAGTTCATCCACACCCTGATGACCCAGAAGGGCCGCATCTTCCAGATCGCCGACCAGGCCGGCTCCATCGCCGAGGGCATCCCCCTGGTGCGCCAGGACAAGGTGAAGGCCTGGGTGTCCATCATGTACGGCTGCAACAACTTCTGCACCTACTGCATCGTGCCCTACGTCCGGGGGCGTGAGCGCTCCCGCAGGCCGGAGGACATCCTGGCGGAGATCCGCCAGCTGGCGGCCGAGGGGTATCACGACATCACCCTGCTGGGGCAGAACGTGAACTCCTACGGCAAGGACCTGGAGGAGCCCATGGACTTTGCCGACCTGCTGGAGCAGGTGAACGCCGTGCCCGGGGACTTCCTGATCCGGTTCATGACCTCCCACCCCAAGGACGCCACCCAGAAGCTGTTCGAGACCATGGCCCGGTGCGAGAAGGTGGCCCCGGTGCTGCACCTGCCCTTCCAGGCGGGCAACGACCGCGTCCTGAAGGCCATGAACCGCCGCCACACCCGGGCGCAGTATCTGGAGAAGATCGCCGCCCTGAAGGCCCTGATCCCCGACATCGTCCTCACCTCCGACATCATCGTGGGCTTCCCCGGCGAGACGACGGAGGAGTTCGAGGACACCCTGAAGGTGCTGGAGCAGGTGCGGTTCGACGCCCTGTTCACCTTCATCTACTCCCCCCGGGTGGGCACCCCGGCGGCCAAGCTGCCCGACCCCATGAGCCGGGAGGAGAAGCTCCGGAACTTCAACCGCCTGACCGCCCTGCAGGACCAGATCTCCGCCGAGAAGCACGCCGCCTATATCGGCAGGACCCTGCGCTGCCTGATGGACGGCGAGAGCGGGGACGGGGAGTTCCCCATCGCCGGCCGCACCCCGGGCAACCGCCTGGTGCGGGCCAAGGGCAGCGCCGACGCCATCGAGCAGTTCTGCATGGTGAAGATCACCGGGGCCAATAAGTGGTCACTGTTTGGGGAAATTATTTAATTCCCTCCCGGCCCACCCTTTCGTTGTATAGGGGGTAAACCCCCTATGACCCCTCGTCGTCGCAAAGTGCGCTGAGCTCCGTTTCCGCCGAGACGGCGAAAACTGCGCCCGCTCCCTTGCTCCTCCCTACCCCTTTTGTCCCTGCGGGACATTTCCCCCTGACAGGGGGAATCGGCCTCTCCCAACCACGACCACAGCGCAGCCGTTGGCGGCTCTGCCGCCTTACGGATGCGGCGTACCCCTTGCGGGTACTTCGTTGGGTCGTGGTTGGGTTCCCGGGGCTCCGCCCCTTATGATCCCCTTGTGGGGGTGTCACCCCCACACCCCGTAGGGGCGGCCTGTGGCCGCCCGCGGGCGGATCATATCCGCCCCTACAGATCCTAACACCGTGTTGGATAAACCTATATGACGGGCGGATGAGGACATCCGCCCCTACGGCGTGTAACGTCCGTGGTCTCGTAGGGGCCGATGTCCCCATCGCCCCGAAAGCCCCCCTTGCCAAAGGGGGGAGGGCCACGAAGTGGCGGGGGGATTTAATGAAAAGCCATCCCCAAACAGAATCCCCCAGTCACCGCCTTACGGCGGCGACAGCCCCCTTTCACAAGGGGGCCTTAAGACGGGCGGCCACAGGCCGCCCCTACGAAAAATAACGTCCGTCCCACCATCCGCCCCCTCATCCGGCCCTTCGGGCCACCTTCCCCCCTGGGTGGGGAAGGCTTTGCCGGGGGTCATAGGGGGCGGAACCCCCACACACCTGAAAGGGTGGGTCGGGAGGGTTTTGATCTAAACAGAAAGCAGGTGATCCCATGGCAGAGATGACCCCCATGATGCGGCAGTATCTGGAGATGAAGGAGAAGCACCCCGACTCCATCCTCTTCTTCCGCCTGGGCGACTTTTACGAGATGTTCAACGACGACGCCAAGCTGGCATCCAAGGAGCTGGACCTCACTCTGACCACCCGGGACCGCAACAAGCCGGAGGAGGAGCGCACCCCCATGTGCGGCGTGCCCTACCACTCCTGCGACAGCTACATCGCCCGGCTGATCGCCAAGGGCTATAAGGTGGCCATCTGCGAGCAGATGGAGGACCCCGCCCTGGCCAAGGGCCTGGTGGAGCGGGACGTGACCCGGATCATCACCCCGGGCACGGTGATCGCCTCCTCCATGCTGGAGGAGGGGAAGAACAACTTCCTCTGCGCGGTCTACGCCGACTCCGCCGCCTGCGGCCTGTGCCTGTGCGACATCTCCACCGGCGAGGTGTTCGCCACCTCCTTCCCCCAGTCGGAGGAGGCGGCCGACCACCTGAAGAACGAGCTGGGCCGCTTCCACCCCACCGAGGCCATTTTGTCCGACGGCGCCTGGAACCTGGGCGGGCTGGTGGATTTTCTGCGGGACCGGCTGGACTGTCTGTGTGAAAACGGGGGCGAGGCCCGCTTCCGCTACGACGTGAGCCTGTCGGCGGTGAAAAAGCAGTTCACCGCCGGGCTGGACACCCTGCCGGAGGGGGACACGGCGGCGGTGCAGGCCGCCGGGGGGCTGCTGTCCTATCTGTACGAGACCCAAAAGACCGACCTGTCCCACATCTCCGTGTTCTCCTATTACACCGCCGGGCAGTATATGGAGCTGGACCTCACCGCCCGCCAGACCCTGGAGCTGACCGCCACCATGCGTGCCCAGGAGAAGAAGGGCTCCCTGCTGTGGGTGCTGGACAAGACCAAGACGGCCATGGGCGGCCGGCTGCTGCGGGGCTGGATGGAGCGTCCCCTCCTCTCCCCGGTGCAGATCGCCCGGCGGCAGCAGGCGGTGTCCGACCTGGTGGAGGACATCATCACCCGGGAGGAGCTCACCCTGGTGCTGAAGGAGGTCACCGACCTGGAGCGC
The DNA here is from genome assembly GCA_963650435.1 of Alloprevotella sp. GTDB lineage: Bacteria > Bacillota > Clostridia > Oscillospirales > Oscillospiraceae > Lawsonibacter. The sequence continues at coordinate 3,133 of CAVJLQ010000081.1, forward strand.
CTGATCGGCCGGGTGGTGTACGGCACCGCCGGGGGCCGGGATCTGGTGGCCCTGGCCGGGGGGCTCAGCCGTCTGCCCCGCATCCGGGACCTCATTTCCCCCTGCTCCTCCGCCCTGCTGCGGTCTCTGGCCGGACAGCTGGACGACCTGCCGGAGCTGACCGGGCTGATCCAGTCCGCCTTTGTAGACGCGCCCCCCTTCTCCGTGCGGGAGGGCAAGTTCATCCGCCGGAGCTACAACGAGGAAGTGGACCGCCTGTGGGACCTCATTGAAAACAGCACTGACGTGCTGGCGGAGATGGAGGCCCGGGTGAAGGCGGAGACGGGCATCAAGAACATGCGCATCCGCTTCAATAAAGTGTTCGGCTACTACATCGAGGTGGCCAAGGCCCAGATCGACCTGGTGCCCCAGGACTGGACCCGGAAGCAGACCACGGTGAACGCCGAGCGGTACATCTCCCAAGAGCTGAAGGAGCTGGAGCACACCATCCTGTCCGCCCAGGACAAGGTGGTGGCCCTGGAGTATCAGCTGTTCAGCCAGATCCGGGAGCAGGTGTGCGCCCAGGTGGCCGCCATCCAGCGCTCCGCCGCCGCCGCGGCCCAGGTGGACGTGCTCAACTCCCTGGCCACGGTGGCCGCGGCCAACAATTACTGTATGCCCCTGGTGGACAGCTCCAACGTCATCCAGATCACCGAGGGCCGCCACCCCGTGGTGGAAAAGGTGCTCAAGGGCGGCCTGTTCGTCCCCAACGACACCCATATGGACGGGGGCGGCGACCTGGCCGCCATCCTCACCGGCCCCAACATGGCGGGCAAGTCCACCTATATGCGCCAGGTGGCCCTCATCGTCCTCATGGCCCAGATGGGCTCCTTCGTCCCCGCCCGCTCTGCCCACATCGGCGTGGTGGACCGGATCTTCACCCGCATCGGCGCCAGCGACGACCTGTCCTCCGGCAAGTCCACCTTCATGGTGGAGATGACCGAGGTGGCCGCCCTGCTGAAAAACGCCACCCCCGCCTCCCTGCTCATCCTGGACGAGATCGGCCGGGGCACCAGCACCTACGACGGCATGGCCATCGCCCGGGCGGTGCTGGAGTACTGCGCGGACAAGAAGCGCCTGGGCTGCAAGACCCTGTTCGCCACCCACTACCACGAGCTCACCGCCCTGGAGGGGGAGATCCCCGGGGTAAAGAACTACAACATTGCCGCCAAGAAGAAGGGCGGCGACGTGATCTTCCTGCGGAAGATCGTCCGGGGGGGCGCCGACCAGAGCTACGGCATCGAGGTGGCCAAGCTGGCCGGGGTGCCCGACCGGGTCATCAAGCGGGCCCACCAGATCCTGGAGGAGCTGGAGGCGGGACAGCCCGCCGCCCCCGCCGCCGCCCCCGCCCAGGGGCAGATCTCCCTGCTGGACCTGGGGGGCCAGACCGTGCTGAAAAAGCTGGAGATGACCGACGTGAACGTCCTGTCCCCCATCGAGGCTCTGAACCTGCTGGCGGAGCTGAAGGAGGATCTGCGGGGGTAAGATAGCCGTAAGTTTCCCGTTCGTCAACGCATCATGTAGGGGCGGATATCATCCGCCCGCCCGGGCTCGTCCCCTTTATCAAAAACGGGTGGGCTGGTATCGACCCCGCACGAAAGGAGCCTTCCATGAAAAAAGCGATCTTCTCCGCTCTGCTGCTGTCCCTTCTGCTCTCCCTCGCCGCCTGCGGCGCGGAGCAGGGACAGACCTCCTCCGCATCCTCCTCCGGCGGCGGCTCCCCGTCCGTTTCTTCCTCCGCGCCGGATGTATCATCCGCCGGAGCCCCCTCTGGGGACGCCTCCTCCGCCCTTACCCCCCTGACCACGGAGGAACTGGCCGCCGCCCGCGAAGCGGCGTATGCCTATTATAAGGACACCGTGTTTGAGGTGCAGACCCTGACCGAGATCGATCCCCGGGAAGGGGAGATCTCCTTCCAGGTGGCCTGTACCAAGGGCGGCACGCCCCAGGACCCGGACCGCGTCATCTCCCTGGAGCGCCAGGACGGAGTTTGGGTCGTGGTGAACGAGGGGTATTGATGCCGTCAGCGGGCCGAAAGCCCCCCTTGCTAAAGGGGGGAGGGCCACGAAGTGGCGGGGGGATTCTAACGGAAAGCCATCCTCATACGGAATCCCCCAGTCACCGCCTTTCGGCGGCGACAGCCCCCTTTCACAAGGGGGCCTTGGAGCGGGCGGCCAAAGGCCGCCCCTACGGCGCACAACGTTCGCAACACCCTGTAGGGGCAGATATTATCCGCCCGCCCCGGGTACCCAAATGCAACCCAGCGTAGCGGTTGCATTTGGGGGAAGAGGAGCAAGGGAGCGCAGCGAGGGATGCCCACGCCTGGGCGTCCCGAGCGCAGCGGACTTTGTGACGACGAGGTGGGGGGCGGTTATTTGATCCAAATAGCCCGAAATTTATTTCCCGTCCGTATATCAACAAATATATATTACAGATCGTAGAGGTATCTTATGCCGGAAATTCAAATTCTTCCCTCCCATGTGGCCGACCTGATCGCCGCGGGCGAGGTGGTGGAGCGCCCCGCCAGCGCCGTGAAGGAGCTGGTGGAGAACGCGGTGGACGCGGGCGCGTCCAAGGTGGTGGTGGAGATCAGCCACGGGGGGATGACCTTCCTCCGGGTGACCGACGACGGCAGGGGCATCCCCGCCGACCAGCTGCCCCGGGCCTTCCTGCGCCACGCCACCAGCAAGCTGCGCACGGAATACGACCTGGAGGCCATCGGTACTCTGGGCTTCCGGGGCGAGGCTCTGGCCGCCATCTCCGCCGTGTCCCGGATGCAGGTCATGTCCCGCACGGAGCAGGCCCCCATGGGGGCCTCCCTGGCCCTGGAGGGAGGCGTCCCCGGCCAGGTGGAGGAGGCCGGCTGTCCCCTGGGCACCACCATGGTGGTGCGGGACCTGTTCTACAACACCCCCGCCCGGCTGAAGTTCATGAAGAAGGACGCGGCGGAGGGGGCGGCGGTGTTCGCCGCCGTCCAGCGCCTGGCCCTGTCCCACCCGGAGGTGTCCTTCAAGTTCATCCGGGACGGCCGGCAGGAGCTGCTGACCCCCGGGGACGGCAAGCTGGAGTCCGCCGTCTACGCCGTGCTGGGCCGTGAGCTGGCCCTGGGCCTGCGGCCGGTGCAGGCCAGCGGAGAGGAGATGTCCGTCTCCGGCTTCGTGTCCATGCCCGCCTGCTGCCGCAACAGCCGGAACTGGCAGTTCTTCTTCGTCAACGGCCGCCACGTCAAGTCCCGCCTGATGATGGCCGCCCTGGAGGAGGCCTATGCCAACCAGAAGATGGTGGGCAAGTACCCCGCCTGTGTCCTCCACCTGCGGACAAAGCTCAACGCCGTGGACGTGAACGTCCACCCCGCCAAGACGGAGATCAAGTTCGGCGCCGAGCGGCAGGTGTTCTCCGCCGTGTACCACGCGGTGCTCTCCGCCCTGGAGGCCGACCACAGCCGCCCCGCCGCCGTGCTGGACAAGCCCGCCCGCCGGGACACGGTGACCCCCAACCAGACCACCCTCATCCCCCCTGCCCCCGCCGTGCGTCCGCCGGTGGTGCAGGTCCACGACAACACCTACCGCCC
>CAVJLQ010000082.1:0-8098 GCA_963650435.1 Alloprevotella sp.
GCCGACTCCCCCTGTCAGGGGGAGATGGCCGAAGGCCAGAGGGGGTAGGGATCATTGGCCCCTACGGGATGCCGCAAACGTTACGCCCCGCAAGATCGGGGCCATTTTGTACAACATCACTAAGATCCTGCCGGGCTCTTTGCGGGATCTTTCGTTGACAGGAGGTGGGCGCCTGTGTATAATATGTGACAGCTTGTCATAAAGTGACAGAGTGTCATAGAAGGGAGGCCATTTCTTGCCTACCGGAACTTTCTTTCGATTGCCGGAGGAGAAGCGCACCCGGCTGATGGACGCGGCCTGGGAGGAGTTTTCCGCCACGCCCTACGCCAAGGTGTCCATCAACCGCATCATACAGGCGGCCCAGATCCCCAGGGGCAGCTTTTACCAGTACTTTGCCGACAAGGAGGAGCTGTTCCTCTATATGGTGGAGGATCTGCACGGCAGCCTGAAGGAGAAGCTGTCCCAGTGTCTGGAGCTGGCGGAGGGCGACCTGTTCCGCCTGCCCATGCTGGTGATGGACTGGGCGGAGGGCAGCGGCGGCCAGCTGGACCCCCAGGTGAAGCGCTTTGCCCAGATCGCCTTTATGAACCAGGGGACGGACGCCTTTCAGTTCCTGCCCAAGCCCGACCGGCTGCTGCCCGACGACGTGCGGGACAAGGTGAACACCGCCGGCCTGCGGCGGAGCGACCCGGAGTTTTTGGACGACATTTTCTTTTTCGTGGTCTCCGCCATGTGCTGCACACTGATGGAGATCCTGCGGGCGCCGGAGCGCGCCCAGACCCTGCGGGAGCAGCTGAAGGAGCGGACCGAGCTGCTGCGCCTGGGGTGTGTCAAGGCCGGCTGAGAGCCGGCAGACCCTGTAGTTAAGGAGGACTAACTATGAAGAAACGGTACATAGCCGCGGCCCTGGCGGCGGCGCTGGTGCTGTCCCTGGCGGCGGGGGCTCTGGCCGACGAGCCGGCGCAGGGGGACGTCCCCCAGCCCGCCCAGAGCCAGGAGACCCTGGACGTGGGCCAGGACAGCGCCCCCAGCCAGGACCTGCCCCGGCAGGAGGACAGCTCCGACAGCTCCGCCGGACAGACAGAGGCCCCCGCCGGGGCGCTGACCTGGGAGCAGCTGGAGGAGCAGGTACGGGCCGGGGATCTGAAGATCCTGATCTTAGAGGAGAACATCGCCTCCGCCCAGGCCACCGATCTGGAGAAGATCCGGGAGGACCTGCGGGACCAGCTGAACTCCATCGCCAACCAGCAGTGGCAGCTCATCAACAGCGGCGGCAGCGGCGGAGGTCTGGACGATTCGCTGTTCGAGGGCGATGGGGTCAGCCTCCAGGACAAATACCTGTACGGCGCGGTGAACGCCCTCCAGGCGGGCATGAGCGCCATGACCAATATGATGACCTCCTCCACCCGCCAGACCCTGCAGAGCGCCTATGACGCGGTGCGGGAGCAGTACGACGACCTGAAGGACGGCAAGACCCAGAAGACCCTGGACGACAACGTGCGGATGCTGAAGAACATGACCGACAGCGAGGTGAAGCTGGCCCAGGCCACCTACGCCCAGCTGGTGGAGCTGGACGCCGCCCTGGACACCCTGGACCGCTCTCTGGCCGCCCTGGACCGCCAGGTGGAGGAGCTGGAGCTGCGCTACGAGCTGGGGCAGATCTCCGCCCTGACCCTGGAGCAGGCGAAGGCGGGGCGCACCAGTCTGGTCAGCCAGCGGGAGAGCTACGCCAGCCAGGCCCGCTCCGGCCTGATGGCCCTGGAGTTCATGACCGGCCGGGAGCTGACCGGCACCCTGAAGCTGGCCAGCCTGCCCGCCGTCACCGCCGAGCAGGTGAGCGCCATGGACCTGGAGAAGGACATGGCCGCCGCGAAGGAGAAGAGCTGGACCCTGTACGACGCCAAAAATACCCTGGACGACGCCAAGGAGACCTTTGACGATGCCGGGGACGAGTATAACCACAACGAGAAGAAGTATCAGTACGTCCAGGCCCAGCACGCCTGGCAGGCCGCCCAGTACACCTATCAGGCCACGGTGAGCGGTTTCGAGCTGTCCTTCCGCGGGCTGTATGACAAGGTGAAGGACGCGCAGCAGGTGCTGGGGGCCGCCCAGACCGCCCTGGCCGTGCAGAAGGACAACTACGCCGCCCAGGAGCTGAAGTATCAGCAGGGCAGCCTCTCTCAGAACGCGCTGCTGGACGCCCAGGACACCCTGGCCTCCGCCCAGGACACGGTGGATAATGCCCGGCGCAGCCTGTTTACCGCTTACAACAACTACCGGTGGGCCGTGGAGCACGGCATCACTGACTGACGGAGGAGGACATCGATGGACCGCAAACGTATTTTATCCCTGCTGACCGCCGGCGCCGTGGTGCTGGCCCTCAGCGGCTGCCAGAGCAAGGGGGACAGCTCCTCCGCCCAGAATGACGGCGCCGCCACGGGGGTGGCGGTGCAGACCCAGAAGATCCAGCTCAGCTCCGTCGCCACGGACAACAGCGTGTCCGGCAAGGTGTCGGCGGACAGCCAGACCTCGGTGATGGTGGCGGCCACGGCCAAGTGCACCGCCGTGTATGTAGAGGCCGGGGACGAGGTAACGGCCGGGCAGAAGATCTGCACCCTGGATCTGGCCAGCACCCTGTCCACCTATAACGCCGCCCGGATCACCTATGATTCCGCCGTGGACAGCTACAACGACCAGAAGGCCATTCTGGATAAGCAGATCGCCCTGTACCAGAAGAACGTGGAGGACACTAAGGCCCTGTTCGCCATCGGCGCCGCCTCGCAGACCGAGATCGACCAGGCGGAGCTGACCCTGATGGGGGCCCAGGCCCAGCGGGACGCCACCCTGAGCCAGCTGGAGGCCGGGATGCAGAGCTACAAGTCCAACATCCAGCAGCTGGATCAGGTGCTGCAGGATGTGGACGGCCAGGGCAACGTGATCGCCCCCGTGTCGGGCACCCTGGTGTCCCTGTCCGCCGTGGAGAACGGCTATGTGTCCGCCTCGATGCCCGTGGCGGTGATCAACGGGGCGGAGCAGATGAAGATCACCGTGGCGGTGTCGGAGTCCCTGGTGCCCAAGCTGGCCATCGGGGATGAGGCCGACGTGACCGTCACCGCCGCCGGCGCCCAGTTCGTGGGCACGGTGCTGTCGGTGGAGAAGGCCGCCAACATGCAGACCCAGCTGTATACCGTCACCCTGTCCGTGCCCGCGGAGGTGTCCGGCCTGCTGACCGGCATGTTCGCCGACGTGACCTTCCACACAGACCAGGCCGACGGGGTGATCACCGTGCCCTCTCAGGCCATCCTGACCAGCGGCAGCAAGAACTATGTCTTTGTGGTGGAGGACGGCAAGGCCAAGTATGTAGAGGTCACCCAGGGCCTGATGGGCAGCGGCGTCACCCAGATCACCGCCGGCCTGACCGCCGGGCAGGAGCTGGTGATCGTGGGCCAGTCCTACCTGTCCGACGGCGACCCGGTGCGGGTCGTGTCCGGGGAGGGCTGACGGAGGATGAACATTCCCAAGTTCTGTATCAAGCACAAGGTCACCACCCTGATGGCCTTTATCATGATCACCGTGTTCGGCGTGATCTTCACCGGTCGGCTGCAGATGTCCCTGCTGCCCGACATCGAGGCCCCCGCCGCCGTGGTCATCTGCTACTACAACGGCGCCAACCCCAGCGATATGGAGCAGCTGGTCACCCGGCCCCTGGAGTCGGCCATCATGTCCGTGTCCGGCGTGGATTCGGTGAGCTCCTCCTCCTCTGACGGGGTGAGCCAGCTTCAGATCACCTATGTGGACGGCACCGACCTGGACGTGGCCGCCACCAAGCTGCGGGAGAAGTTCGACATGCTCTCCCTGCCCGACGGGGCCATGGACCCCATGATCGTGAATATCAACATCAGCGACCTGATGCCCACGGCGGTCATCGGCCTGAAGGGCGAGGACCTGGCCCAGGTGCAGGCCCTGGCGGAGGACACCGTGGTGCCCGCCCTGGAGCGGGTGGAGGGCGTGGCCCAGGTGACGGTGTCCGGCGGCGTGGATCAGCAGATCGCCGTGGAGGTGGACTCCGCCCGGGCGGCGGGGTACGGCCTGTCCAACAGCTACATCGCCCAGATGCTCACGGCGGAGAACCTGCTGTACCCCGCGGGGGACGTGCAGTACGGCAGCCAGACCCTCACCGTGTCCACCAACGCCAAGTTCCGCAGCGTGGACGACGTGGCCAACATGATCCTGCCCCTGCCCACCGGCGGCCGGGTGCGGCTGAACGAGGTGGCCAAGGTCCAGCTGGAGACCAGCGACCCCACCGCCATCGCCAGGGTGGACGGTACCCCCTGCGTGGTGCTCCAGGTCTCCAAGCAGTCCGGGGGCAACGAGGTGGCCACCTCCAAGGCCGTTGTGGCGGCCCTGGAGCAGCTGCAGCAGAAGAACAGCGCCGTGCAGTACACCGTGGCCTATCTGGCCTCTGACTACATCAACATGGCGGTGAACTCCGCCATGAGCAACATCTTCCTGGGCGTGCTGCTGGCCGCTGTGGTGGTGTTCCTGTTCCTGCGCCGCATCGGCGCCACCGCCACCATCTCCGTGTCCATGCCCGTGTGTATCCTCACGGTGTTCGTGCTGATGAACGTGTTCGGCCTGACCTTGAACATGATGAGCCTGGGCGGCATCGCCATGGGCGTGGGCATGATCGTGGACAACTCCATCGTGGTGCTGGAGAACATCTACCGCTACGCCGGAGAGGGCCGCAGCCGCATGGAGTCCTGCGTGGAGGGGACAAAAGAGGTGTTCCTGTCCCTTACCGCCTCCACCCTGACCACGGTGGCCGTGTTCGTGCCCCTGGCCTTCTGCGGCGGCATCGCGGAGATGATCTTTAAGGACTTCTGCCTGACCATCTCCTTCCTGATCCTGTCCTCGCTGGTGATCTCCGTCACCCTGGTGCCCCTGCTGTGCTATTTCCTGCTGGACGACAAGCGGATCCAGAAGGAGCTGGAGCGCCAGGCGGGGAAGGAGCGGCACACCGGCCTGGGCGCCAGGCTCATGGCCTGGTATCAGAAGGTGCTGGGCTATTTCGTCCGCCACCTGTGGCAGGGCATGCTGGTGTCCGTGGGCCTGGTGGTGCTGTTCGTGGCCGCCTGCGCCAGCACCAAGGCGGTGCTGATGCCCGATATGGACATGGGCATGCTGGCGGTATCCGTCTCTATGCCCACGGGCAGCGACCTGGACGACACCTCCGCCATTTCGGAGCGGATCTCTCAGATCTGCATGGAGAACGTGCCCGAGCTGGACTATGTGTACTACACCGCCCAGGGGGAGAGCGGCTCGGTGAACCTGGTGCTGGTGGACAAGAGCAAGCGGGAGCGGGGCGTGAACGACGTGGCCAACGACCTGCGGCCCCTGCTGCAGGACATCGCCGGGTGCGAGATCACCATTTCCTCCTCCGACATGACCGCCATGATGAGCAGCGGCTCTGACATCAGCGTGGACATCACCGGCACGGACAACAACACCCTGGCCCTCATCGCCGACGACCTGGCCCAGCAGATCGGCCAGCTGCCCGACGCGGTGGACGTGACCAGCTCGCTGGCCCGGCAGGTGCCCCAGGTCACCGTGACCATGCGCCGGGACGCCGCCGCACAGTACGGCCTGACCGCCGCCGGGGTGGGCGCGGCAGTGCGGTCGGAGCTGACCGGCTCTACCGCCACCACCGTGACCATGGACAATAAGGAGATCGACGTGGTCATCCGGGGCAGCGGCGCCGCCTCCCAGAGTCTGGACGCCCTGCGCTCCATGGCCATCACCACCCCCTACGGGGGCACCGTGCCCCTGTCTGCCGTGGCGGAGGTGGAGGTGGAGCTGGCCCCCCAGACCATCACCCGCGTGGACCAGTCCCGGCAGGTCTCCGTCACCGGCAGCAGCCTGAGCGGCGACCTGACCGCCGTCACCCGCCAGGTGCAGAGGATCCTGGACGGCTACACCATGCCCGAGGGCTACACCGCCCAGATCAGCGGCGCCTATACGGACATGACGGAGAACTTCAGCGACCTGCTGCTGGCCCTGCTGGTGGCCCTGGGCCTGGTGTACTTCGTGCTGGCCAGCCAGTTCGAGTCCTTCCTCATGCCCGTGATCGTGATGATGATCCTGCCCGTGGCCTTCGGCGGGGCGCTGTTCGCCCTGCCCCTCACCGGCCGGGACCTGTCCATGATCTCTCTGGTGGCCCTGATCATGCTGGCCGGCACCGTGGTCAATGCCTCCATCATCCTGGTGGACTACATCCGCCAGCGGCGGGAGCGGGGGGAGAGCCGGGAGGAGGCCATCCTCCACGCCTGTCCCCTGCGTGTGCGCCCGGTGCTGATGACCACCCTGACCACCATCCTGGCCCTGATCCCCATGGCCCTGGGCCTGAGCGAGGGGGCCAGCGAGATGATGAGCGACATGGGCATCACCATGATGAGCGGCATGGCCATCTCCACCGCCATCACCCTGCTGTTTACCCCGGTGTACTACTCGGTGATCGACGACCTGAGCCATATCTTCCGCCGGAAGAAGAAGCCCGCCCCCGCCAAAAACGGGTGAAAAGGCGGGAAAGGCAAAAAGCATCCCCGCGCGTCAACGGCGCGCGGGGATGCTTTATCTTTACTTCTCCCGGTAGATCATGCCCACCAGGTTGGGGCCGGCGTTGATGGCGATGACGCCGCCGATGAAATACTCCAGCTCCGGCTCCGCCTTCAGCTCCTGCACGCAGGCGCCCCGCAGCTTGCCCGCCATCTCCGCGCTGGCCGCCCGGATGAGGAAGTAGGGGGTGCCCTTCTTCCGGGTCTTCTGGCACAGGGCCAGCATGGCGGGCACCACGTTCTTCTCGCCCCGCACCTTGCTGAGCACCTTGGACTCGCCGTTCTCAAAGGTCATGATGGGCTTCAGCCCCAGGGCGTCCCCCATAAAGGCGGCGGCGGCGGACACCCGGCCCGACTTCTTGGCGAACCGCAGGTCCAGGGGGACGAACAGGATGCGGGCGTGGGCCAGCCAGTCCCGCATAAAGGCCTCGATCTTGTCCAGGGGCTGGCCCGCGGCGGCCATCCTGGCCCCCTGGATCACCGCCCAGCCGTAGGCCATGGTGTAGGTCCCGGCGTCGATCACGGTGATGGTGAACCGCTCCCGGGCCTTGGGGTTCTCCTCGTAGAAGGACTCCCGGGCCTGAAGGGCGTTGCAGTAGGTGGAGCTGCCCTTGGCGTTGATGGCCGTGTAGATCAGGTCGGTATAGCCCTCGTCATAGGCCTGCTGATAGCACTCCTCGAACATGAAGGGGGTCAGCTGGGCGTGGGTGGGGATCTTCTTCTCCGCCAGCAGCACCCGGTAAAACTCCTCCGGCGTGTAGTCCACGCAGTCCCGGATCTCCCGGTCCTCCAGGGCGATGGGGAAGTGCAGCACCTGGATGCCCAGCTGGCGGGCCAGGCCGGCGGGGATGTCGGCGGCGGAATCGGTAAGAAATTTGATCAAAGCCATGTGATACTCCTTTATTCCTCTGCCCTTGGGCAGGATCAGCGGCAAAACCGGTATCAGACATTATCGCAAAAATTCCTTATCTTGTCAATCACTTCCGAAGGGTGTCCACTTCCCGGCGGTTCTCCTCGTCCTCCCGCTGCTCCCGCTCCTGAGCCACCTGGGCCTGGGGCTTCCGCTCCAGCTTCTTCCGGCTGCCGTCGGGGTATTGGATCACGGTGTTGTTCAGCTGGCCCATCAGGCTGGCCCGGACGGATTCGATGTACTCCTTCCGCAGGGCAGCGCGCTCCTCGATCTCCTCCAGCGTGAGCCCCTCCGGGGTCTTGGCCTTGGCGGCCAGCTCGTTGATGCGTAAAATTTTGGACTGATCCATAGGAAAAACTCCTTGTGTGTGAAATATGAGGCGGTATTAAAACTTCCCGGCAAGGGCAGAGCCCTTGCCCTACGGAACGTTCTATCCGCTGTGTGTAGGGCACGACGACCCGGCGCGCCGCAAAAACGTCGGGCGGCCAAAGGCCGCCCCTACGGCGTGTAACATTCATCGTTCCCCGTAGGGGCCGCCCCATGTGGCGGCCCGCCCTCAACATCCGCCCCCTCATCC
>CAVJLQ010000083.1:0-3438 GCA_963650435.1 Alloprevotella sp.
AATATGTGGCCGCAGGCGGCCCGGACGGCGGCGACGGCGGCCGGGGCGGCGATGTGATTCTGCACGTGGACGACCACATGTCCACCCTGATGGATTTCCGCTACAAGCGCAAATACGTGGCGGGCAACGGCGGGGACGGCCAGGGCAAGCGCTGCTCCGGCAAGGACGGAGAGAACCTGGTGATCAAGGTGCCCCGGGGGACCGTGGTGCGGGACGCCGAGAGCGGGGAGATCATCGCCGATATGTCCTCGGGGGAGCCCTTTGTGCTCTGCCGGGGGGGCAATGGCGGCTGGGGCAACAAGCATTTTGCCACCCCCACCCGCCAGGTGCCCCGCTTTGCCAAGGCGGGGCTGCCCGGGATCAGCCGGGAGGTGGTGCTGGAACTCAAGCTCCTGGCCGACGTGGGATTGGTAGGCTTCCCCAATGTGGGCAAATCTACCCTGCTCAGCGTGGTGAGCAAGGCACGGCCCAAGATCGCCAACTACCACTTCACCACCCTGTTCCCCAACCTGGGCGTGGTGTATGTGGAGGACGGGGTGTCCTTCGTCCTGGCCGACATCCCCGGCATCATCGAGGGGGCCGCCGAGGGCGCCGGACTGGGCCACGACTTCCTGCGGCATATCGACCGCTGCCGCCTGCTCATCCATGTGGTGGACGTGTCCGGCAGCGAGGGCCGGGACCCTGTGGAGGACTTCAAGGCCATCAACGAGGAGCTGAAGCAGTACTCCCCCGACCTGGCGGGCCGGAAGATGATCGTGGCCGCCAACAAGGTGGACATCATGCAGGATCCCGCCCTGTTGGAACAGCTGCGGGCTTATGTGGAGGGCCAGGGGATGGAGCTGTTTGAGATCTCCGCCGCCGCCCACATGGGTACCCGGGAGCTGATGAAGCGGGCCGCCCAGGAGCTGCAGAGCCTTCCCCCCGTGGTGGTGTACCAGTCCACCTATGTGGAGCGCCCGCCGGAGGTGGATACCAGCGGCGAGGTGGACATCCAGCAGTTCGACGACACCTGGGTGGTGGAGGCCCCCTGGCTCCAGCGCCTGATGGCCAACGTGAACTTCGGCGACTACGAGAGCCGCAACTGGTTCGACCAGAAGCTGCGCCAGTCCGGCCTGTTCGACAAGCTGGAGAACATGGGCATCAAGGATGGGGACATCGTGTCCATGTACGACCTGGAGTTTGAATATCAGCGGTAAAGCATATCAGAGCTCCCGGACAGCATAGCTGTTCGGGAGCTTTTTGTGGAAATTCTGTGCCGTTTATGGCATAATGGGGGAGAAAATGGTTTTTGCAACCCCAGGTTGCGCAATTGTACGCCCGTGTGTATAGCGTTCCACCGGCCGCGGAGGTATGCTCAGGGGGAAAGGAGGAACTCATGGCACTGTCTGAAAAACTATATGCTCTCCGGAAGCAGAGGGGCCTGTCCCAGGAACAGCTGGCCGAGGGGCTGAAGGTGTCCCGGCAGGCCATCTCTAAGTGGGAGTCCGGCCAGTCCCTGCCGGAGAGCGACAAGCTCCTGGCCCTGAGCGAATACTTCGGGGTATCCCTGGACTATCTGATGAAGGACGGACAGAAAGAGGAGCAAAAAGCGCCCAACTGCCCGGAAGCGGCCGGGGGAAGGAGGGGCCTGCTGGGTCTGGTGCTCTGCGTGGGCGGTGCGGCCAGCCTGATCCTGTGGGGGCTGCTGTCCATCCTGATCCCCGACTCCGCCCAGCAGCTGGGCCAGTCGTCCATGATCCATGTGGACGGAAACGGGATGTTCCTGATCGGCTGCGCCGCCGCCGTGGTGATCGGTGGGGTGCTGCTGTGGAAGAACAAGAAAAAGTAGGCTTCGATTTTCTTTTCTGCGCCCAGCGCCCGGGAGACAGGGCCGGGAAAAGAAACGGAAGAAGCAAAAGGAGGCAACTGCATGAAAAAGCTGTCCTATCTGTTCGCCGGGCTGGCCGTTCTGCTGTCCCAGGTGATGTGCGCCGTAGTGGCGTTTCGATACTGCGATATGCTGTGGGGCATCCGATATGCCTGCTACAGCGCCCCGGCCAGCGTGGCCTTTCTGCTGGCCGTGCCCTACGCCGTGGGCATCGCGGCCTGCGCGATCTTAGCGGCGGTGTTTTACCGGAAAGCCAAGAGATAGAGAAACAGAGCCCCCTCTGCCTACGGCAGAGGGGGCTCTGTGCTGTTTATGACTGCTGTTCCAGGGCCGCGTGCACCAGCCCGCAGAACAGGGGATGGGGACGGTTGGGGCGGCTCTTGAACTCGGGGTGGAACTGACAGGCCACGAACCAGGGGTGGTCGGGCAGCTCTACGATCTCCACCAGCCAGCCGTCGGGAGAGGTGCCGGACAGCCGCAGGCCGGCCAGCTGGAGCTCCTGCCGGAACTGGTTGTTGAACTCGTAGCGGTGGCGGTGGCGCTCGGAGATCTCATCCGTGCCGTAGGCCGCCCGGGCCATGGAGCCCTCGGACAGCACGCAGGGGTACTTGCCCAGGCGCATGGTGCCCCCCTTGTCCACGACGTTCACCTGGTCGGGCATCAGGTCGATCACCGGGTGGGCGGTGAGAGAGGTGAACTCCGAGCTGGTGGCGTCCGCCCAGCCCACCACATGGCGGGCATACTCGATCACTGCGATCTGCATGCCCAGGCAGATGCCCAGATAGGGCACCTTGTGCTCCCGGGCGTACTGGGCGGCCAGGATCATGCCCTCGATGCCCCGGTCGCCGAAGCCGCCGGGCACCAGGATGCCGCCGCAGCCGGCCAGGGTCTGCTCCACATTTTCATAGGACAGCGTCTCGGAGTCCACCCACTTGATGGTCACCTTGGCCCCGTTGGCGGTGCCCGCGTGGAACAGGGACTCCACCACGCTGAGGTAGGCGTCGTGCAGGCCCACATATTTGCCCACCAGGGCGATGGTCACATGGCGGTCGGCCTGCTGGATGCGGTCCACCAGGGCCCGCCACTCCGTCAGGTCGGGCTTGCCGCAGCCCAGAGCCAGCTTGCGGCAAACCACGTCGCACAGGCCCTCCTTGGCCAGCAGCAGGGGCACCTCGTACAGGGTGGAGGCGGTGAGGTTCTGGATGACGCAGTCGGGCTCCACGTTGCAGAACAGGGCGATCTTGTGGCGGATGTCCTTGGTGATGGGGCTGTCCGTGCGGCAGACCAGAATGTCGGGCTGGATGCCCTCCCCCAGCAGCTCCTTCACCGAGTGCTGGGTGGGCTTGCTCTTCAGCTCCCCGGTACCGGGGATGGAGACGATGAGGGAGACATGGATATACAGCACATTTTCCCGGCCACGCTCGGTGGCCACCTGGCGGATGGCCTCCAGGAAGGGCTGGCTCTCGATGTCGCCCACGGTGCCGCCGATCTCGGTGATGCACACGTCGGCGGTGCCGTCATCCATGGCGTACAGCCGGCGCTTGATCTCGTCGGTGACGTGGGGGATGATC
>CAVJLQ010000084.1:0-4208 GCA_963650435.1 Alloprevotella sp.
TGTTGGGGTTGCCCAGGGTCTCCAGATAGATGGCCTTGGTGTTGGGCTGGATGGCCCCCTCTACCTCCGCCAGATCGTGGGCGTCCACAAAGGTGGTGGTCACGCCGAACTGGGCCAGAGTGTGGGCCAGCAGGTTGTAGGTGCCGCCGTAGACGGTCTTTTGGGAGACGATGTGGTCCCCCTGCTGGGCCAGGGCCTGGATGGTGTAAGTGATGGCGGCGGCGCCGGAGGCCACGGCCAGGGCGGCCACGCCGCCCTCCAGGGCCGCGATGCGCTTTTCAAACACGTCCTGGGTGGAGTTGGTCAGGCGGCCGTAGATGTTGCCCGCGTCCCGCAGACCGAAGCGGTCGGCGGCGTGCTGGGCATTGTGGAACACATAGGAGGTGGTGGCATAGATAGGGACAGCCCGAGCGTCGGTGGCGGGATCGGCCTGCTCCTGGCCCACATGGAGCTGAAGGGTCTCGAATTTGTACTGACTCATAGTGATAGACCTCTTTTCTGATGATGATTTCCGCATGAGGAGCGGAGAAGAAGGATCGAAAAAACCGGGAAACTCCGATGGAGTCTCCCGGCGGCACAGCGCATCGGGCCGGAGAGGGACGGCCCTTATCTGCGGAGGGAAGGAGAACACATCGGCGGCGCGGCAAAGCGGGGCATGCACATAGCGCACATGTCCATCTTCAGCATACCGCCGGCGGAACGGAAGGGTGTCATAGCGTGTCCTCCTTCATAAACGAACTTACCAAGTAGGTTGAACGAATTTTACAACAGAAAGAAAGATCTGTCAAGGGGGGAAGGGAGAAAAATTTTCCGGCGGCGCTGGCAGAAAGCGGAACGGCAGAAACGGCTTGCGCAGCGGCGGCGGGGGAAGTATAATAGGGACAAGGCCCGCGGGCGCGGGCCGAAAGGAGGAACTGTTTATGAACGACTACTATGACAACGGCCCCGAGGCCTATGGCCAGCCGATGCTGTCCATCCAGGAGTATACGGCCAGGACCTTTTTGTGGATGTTCGTGGGGCTGCTGATCACCTTCGGCGTGGGCATCGCGGGGATGATGTCCGGAATGGTGTATCTGGTGCTGGTGCGGATGCCCTGGCTGATGCTGGCGCTGCTGGTGGCCACCCTGGCCCTGTCCGTCACCATGGCCGCCCGGATCGAGCATATGAGCGTGGGGGCGGCCCAGGGGCTGTTTCTGACCTTCTCCGCCCTGATGGGGGTGACCATGTCGGTGACCCTCAGCGGCTACGACCTGGGCGCGGTGATCATCGTGTTTGCCGCCGCGGCCCTGTACTTTGCGGTGATGGCCCTGTTCGGCCATTTTACGGGCATCGATCTCAGCCGCATGGGCCCCATCCTGCTGTCCGGACTGACCTTCCTGGTGATCCTGGGCATCCTGGGGCTCTTCATCCCCTTCCTCAGTCTGAGCAATAATTTCTTCTGCTATGTGGGCATCGTGCTGTTTTTGGGCTACACCGCCTATGACACCCAGCAGATCCGGAACTACTACAGCTACTACTGCGGCTACCCCGACATGCTGGAGAAGGCGGCCGTCTTCTCCGCCCTGCAGCTGTATCTGGACTTTTTGAATCTGTTCATCCGCCTGCTGCAGCTGTTTGGCCGCCGCCGCAGGAACTGAGCACAGGACAGAAGGGAAATGAAAAGGCTGTGTAAATGGACATCCATTTACACAGCTTTTTTATGTTCTGCCGCTGAAGAGCAGGATCGCCCGCCGGATATGGCCCTTGCGGAAATATTCCGGATCGGCTATTGACAAGCGGCTGAGCTGTATGTATGATATAAAATGAACATTGTAAAACATACGTTGCAAAACGAATATTTTATATTAAATGGGAGAGAGCTATGCCGCCGAAACCGAGATTCACAAGAGAAGAGATCGTGCAGGCCGCCCTGGAGATCGTGTCACAAAAAGGAGCGGAAGCGCTCACCGCAAAGGAGCTGGGCGATGCCCTGGGCAGCTCCGCCCGCCCGATCTTTACGGTGTTCAACAGCATGAAAGAGGTACAGGACGCGGTGCGCGCCGCCGCCATGCGCCGGTTTGAGAGCTTTGCGCAGCAGAAGCTGCCCCATATGCCCCTGTTCAAGCAGGTGGGGATGCAGATGGTGCTCTTCGGCGCAAAAGAGCCCAAGCTGTACCAGCTGCTCTTCATGCAGGAGAACCGGAATGCCGTCGGCTTTGACGATGTGTTCGGCGAGCTGGGCCCCACGGCGGAGACCTGTATCCGGCTGATCCGGGAGGAGCACGACATGAGCGAGGCGGAGGCAAAGTTGCTCTTTGAAAACGTCTGGATCTATACCTTCGGGGTGGGTGCCCTTTGCGCCACGCGGGTCTGCCGTTTCTCCGAGGAGAAGCTGGGCCAGATGCTGTCCACGGAATTTCAGGCTATGATGCTGCTGGTAAAAATGGGGAGGGAATGAGAGATGGATAACAAAGTGGCGGTCCGGCTGCTGATCGCGGCCAGCGTGCTGATGCTGCACGCCGGCGGCGTTTTCGCCTTTATGAAGCTGTGGCCTTACGCGGCGCTGCTGGGCGCGGGCTCACTGGGGTGCCTGGTGGGTGCGGTGAATTTCAAAAACCAGGGGGATAAATAGCCGCTTTCGGTCAGACGCCCATGGAGAAGATCTGCGGTCAAGCTGTAAGAGGGGGGACCATGAGCAAATACCATGCGCTTTGGGAATATATACAGGAAAGGGGCCAGCCGCGGCTGACGCTGACCTTCGACGAGGTCGGGCAGATCGCCGGCACGCCCCTGGACCACTCGTTTTTAAACTGTAAGAAGGAGCTGCTGGCATACGGCTATCAGGTCGGCCGGATCTCCATGAAAAATAAGAGCATCGTCTTTGTCAAGCAGGGAGAAGCGCTGTGAGCTCACCGGATGCGGCTCAGCGCCCGGCCCCTCCCAACAAAAGATCCTTCGGCGACAGTGCGCCCCCCGCAGACCACGTCTGCGGGGGGCGCATCTATGTTTTCTGTTCTTAGCTCCGTTTTGGTGGAGGCTCCTTTTTGCTGGACCGCTCACGCGTCGTCCTCCGGGGCGCCGCCGCTGACGCGGACGGTCTTCAGCTCCACGCCCAGCTGGGTCAGCTCCTGGCGGAACTGGGAGGGGACCCCTTCGTCGGTGATGACCATGGACACGGCGTTGATGGGGCACACGATGGACAGGGCGTCGGACCCGAACTTGCGGCTGCCGGCGACCAGAACGGAGCGGGCCGCGTTCTGCACCATGACCCGGTAGATGGACAGCCCCGGCTCGCCGTAGTCGGTGATCCCGTGGGCGATCGAGGCGCCGCCGCAGCCGATGAAGGCCCAGTCGGCGCAGAAGGTGCGCACCATCTCTACAGCGAAGGGGCCGGACATGGAGTATTCGTTCCCGTCCAAAATGCCCCCCAGCACATAGATGGTGTTTCCGCTGCCCGCCAGCTCGTTGATCACAGCCAGGGAGTTGGTCAGTACGGTCAGATTGGATAGGCACCGCATGTGCCGGGCCACCTCCAGCACGGTGGTGCCTGTGCCCAGAAACACCACATCGCCGTCCCGGATCAGGGAGGCGGCCAGCTTTCCAATGGCGCGGATCTCCTCCCGTTGGGCGTTCCGCCCCCTGGGGCGGACGGGCGCCTGTCCGGGGCCCCGGCCATTCTCCTGCTCCAGCAGCACCGCGCCGCCGTGGACCCGGCGGATCAGCTGCTGATCCTGAAGGGCGTCCAGGTCCCGCCTGGCCGTCAGATTTGAGATGCCGAACTGCGTGGCGATGTCGGAGATGCGAATGATCTTCTTTTCCCGCAGCATATCAAGGATCAGCGCGTGCCGTTCCTGCGCAAGCATGAAAAGTCCCCCTGCCGTGTTGGTAGTTTCTACAGTATAACACCGCCCCGGAGAGAAAGACAACCGGAAGTTTTGAACTTAGTCAAAACAGAACAAAAAAGAAAAATAAAACGAAAATATAGATTGACAAAAAGAACATAAAACGTTACGATAAAATTCAGAAGGATCAAAACCATCCTGCCGTGGGCAGAGCGGAGACAGCAGGAGAAAGGCGGGGCCTGGGGGATGAAAAAGCGCGTTTTTATCTGCGGGTTGGTCCAGGAGTCCAATTCCTTCAACCCGGTACTGACAGACTTTGAGGACTTCTCTACCAGCGGGATCTACGACGGCCAGGCGCTGCTGGACTCCGGCGGAAGGGCGGGGGAG
>CAVJLQ010000085.1:0-1862 GCA_963650435.1 Alloprevotella sp.
TTTTATAGGCGATGCCGTTGAAGGTGTCCCCTTTCTGGACGGTATAGGTGGTCTCGCTGGTGTCGCTCTCCGTCAGCAGCTGCAGCATGGTATCGCCGTCCACCACCTCGTCGGCGGCGTACACGTCCCGGACGGTGACCGTCTCTACAAAGTCGGCGCTCACCGTGTCCTCGGTGACATACTCCTGCTTCAGGGCATCCAGCACCTGCTCCAGCTGATCCTTGTCCTCCATCACGGCCACGGCGGTGGTGCCCAGCATCAGCTGATACTTCCGCAGGGTGTCGCACACGGCGTCCAGCTGGTCGTAGAAGAAGTTCTTGATGTCCCTGTCGCTGGTCACGTCGGACTTCAGGGCCAGGCCGAACTGGTAGTCGATGGTCCCCTCCTCGGTGTAGTCATAGCCCAGGATGGCGGTGCCCTCCTGCTCCACCTGGCTCACCGCCCGGGCCACCACGGCCTGGTCGGTGACGATGCCAACCTTCTGTCCGTCCACATAGACGGAGTAGCTGGCAGTGTACAGGCTGGTCACCGTCATGGCCACGCCCAGGGCGCCGGCCACCACCAGATAGGACACCGGGCCGGCCATGCGTATGCCGGCCACCCCCCGGTGCAGGCTGTGGTCCATCCGCCGCAGGTGGATGCGCAGCCACTCCCGCGCCGCGGCCAGCCGCTGGGCAAGGCCGCCGTATTTTACTGCTTCTCTCATAAAAATACTCCTGCGCCCCCGCGCGTCTCTCCCGGGCAAAGCGCCCTGCGTCCCGTCCCCTCTGCGCGGGGCGGGAGACCGGGGGGCTGAAAATATCCCTCAAAGGCCGATGGGACAGGGCCCCGGCCAAAAGATTACAAAATGGTTACAAAACGTATAGTACCACCATCCCGGCATTACGTCAACCCTTTTCTGCCCTCCCCCCTGCCGCGGGCGGCAGAAGAGCCCGGCGGCCGCGCCTTTATTTTCCCCTTCCGCACCCTTCCCCTAAATTCGGACAGGCGGGGCGCTATACTATGGCACACAGGAAAGGAGCGTGGCGCCATGGAGAGCTGGCACAGCCGAGGACTGCGGGAGCTGACGGAGGAACTGAACACCGGGCCGGAGGGCCTGAGCCGGAGGGAGGCCGCCCGGCGGCTGAGGGAATACGGCCCCAACCGCCTGGACTCCCCGCCGGGGGAGAGCCTGCTGCGCCGGATCCTGGAGCAGCTGAAGGACCCCATGATCCTGGTGCTGCTGGCCGCGGCGGCCCTGTCCCTGTGGGTCAGCGGGGGCGAGGACTGGCTGGACGGGGCCATCATCCTGCTGATCGTGGTGATCAACGGGGTCATCTCCATCTCCCAGGAGGACAAGGCCCACCGGGCCCTGGAGGAGCTGGGCCGCATGGCGGCCCCCCACGCCCGGGCGCTGCGGGAGGGCAAGGCATCCGACCTCCCGGCGGAGGAGCTGGTGCCCGGGGACGTGATCCTGCTGGAGGCCGGGGATCTGGTGCCCGCGGACGGGCGGCTTTTGGAGTGCAGCCGCCTGCAGGCGGACGAGAGCGCCATGACCGGCGAGTCGGTGCCCGCGGAGAAGCAGGCGGGGGCCGCCCTTCCGGAGGACACCCCCCTGGGCGACCGGAGCAACATGGTGCTGTCCGGCACCCTGATCACCGCCGGCCGGGGCCGGGCCCTGGTGTGCGCCACGGGGATGGACACCCAGATGGGCCATATCGCCGGCCTGCTCACCCAGGGGGAGGCCCCCGCCACCCCCCTCCAGCGGAAGATGGGGGAGATCTCCAAGTCCCTGTCCTTCCTTTGTCTGTGCGTATGCGCGGTGATGTTCGGGGTGGGCCTGCTGCGGGGGCAGGATATGCTGTTCATGTTCCTCACCGCCG
>CAVJLQ010000085.1:1899-5556 GCA_963650435.1 Alloprevotella sp.
GGCGGTGGCCGCCATCCCGGAGGGGCTGCCCGCCATCGTCACCATCGTACTGGCCCTGGGAGTGGGCCGTATGGCAAAGCGGGGGGCCATCGTGAAAAAGCTCCCGGCGGTGGAGACCCTGGGCTGCGCCGGGGTGATCTGCTCCGACAAGACGGGCACCCTGACCCAGAACCGCATGACGGTGCAGCGGCTGTGGCTGCCCCCGGGGGGCAGCAGGCGGGACGCCCTGCTGTGCGCCGCCCTGTGCAATGACGCGGTGCTGGAGGGCCGGGGGGGCGCCCTGTCCGCCGCCGGCGACCCCACGGAGGGGGCGCTGGCCCTCTTTGCCGCCGGGGAGCGGGTGGAGAAGGGGGCGGAGGAGAAGAACTGGCCCCGGGTGGCCGACCTGCCCTTCGACTCCGGCCGCAAGCTCATGTCCACCGTACATCGAAAGCCCGGGGGCGGCTTCCGCATCCTGGTAAAGGGCGCCCCCGACGTGCTGCTGCCCCGGTGTGTCCGCACGCCGGAGGGCCCCATGACCGACGGCCGCCGCCGGGCCGCTCTGGCCGCCAACGAGGAGATGGCGGAGCAGGCCCTGCGGGTGCTGGCCGCGGCCTATCGGGACGTGGATCGGCTGCCCCAGCCCCTGGACCCGGAGCACACCGAGCGGGAGCTGACCTTTCTGGGCCTGTTCGGCATGATCGACCCGCCCCGGCCCGAGGCGGCGAAGGCGGTGGCCCTCTGCCGCCGGGCGGGCATCCGCCCGGTGATGATCACCGGGGACCACCGGGCCACCGCCCTGGCCATCGCCAAGCAGCTGGACATCTGCCGGGAGGGGGAGCTGGCCGTCACCGGCGGCGAGCTGGACTTCATGCCCCAGGACATGCTGGAGCACGACATCAGGAAGTTCTCCGTCTTTGCCCGGGTGACCCCGGAGCACAAGCTGCGGATCGTCCGGGCCTGGCAGAAGCGGGGCCAGGTGGTGGCCATGACCGGGGACGGGGTGAACGACGCCCCCGCCTTAAAGGCGGCGGACATCGGCTGCGCCATGGGGAAGTCGGGCACCGACGTGGCCAAGGGGGCCGCCCACATGATCCTCACCGACGACAACTTCGCCACCATCGTCCGGGCGGTGGAGGAGGGCCGGGGCATCTGGTCCAACATCCGCAAGGCCATCCACTACCTGCTGTCCTGCAACATCGGGGAGATCCTGACCATCTTCATCGCCACCCTGCTGGACTTCGGCCAGATGCCCCTGATCCCGGTGCAGCTGCTGTGGCTGAATCTGGTCACCGACTCCTTCCCCGCCCTGGCCCTGGGGGTGGAGCCGGTGGAGCCCGGCGTCATGGACCGGCCGCCCCGGGACGCCCGGGCGGGGCTGTTCGACCGGCGGTTCTCCCTGCGCCTGGCCTGGCAGGGGCTGATGGTGGGGGGACTGACCCTGGGGGCCTATTTCCTGGGCTTTACCCGGCTGCACGCCCCCGGACAGGCGGGGGCGGCGGCCAACACCATGGCCTTCGCCACCCTGACCATGAGCCAGCTGTTCCACGCCTTCAATGTCCGCAGCGAAGAGCGCTCCATCCTTGAGATGGGCCTGTTCTCCAACCCCGCCATGGTGCGAGCCTTCCTCATCGGCATGATCCTACAGCTGTCGGTGCTGCTGGTGCCCCCCCTGCGGCAGATCTTCGGGGTGATCCTGATGGACGGCGCCCAGTGGGTCACCGTGTTCGCCCTGGCCATGGCCCCCATCCCCGTGTGCGAGGCGGTAAAGCGGCTGTCCGGCGGCAGAAGGGAGAGGAGATGACAGCGGTGGGAGAAGGCCCCATTCGGTTCGTTGTTATGATCCCGTAGGGGCCGCCCCATGTGGCGGCCCGCCTATCCTGTCCGCCGCCCCCTCATCCGTCATCGCCTTCGGCGATGCCACCTTCCCCCCTGTGGGGGGAAGGCTTTTAAGGGACGGCGTTTCAGGCTTCCCCCCTCAGGGGGGAAGCTGTCGAGCAAAGCGAGACTGATGAGGGGGCTCTCGGAGAAACGGCGGCCACAGCCCCTATACCATACAACGAAACAGGGAGGTGCATATCATGGCGGAATACGGAAAGCGGCAGCGCCGGCGGGCGGCCCCGCAGCTGCTCAGCCTGTCCCCGGCGGCGCTGGGGGTGCTGATGGCGGCGGCCCTCACCCTTCTGCCCGCCCTTTTGTGCCGGGGGGAGCCCCTGCTGGCTCTGGAGCCGTCGGGGCAGGAGCCCGCCGTGCTGACCCCGCCGGAGCAGAGCTCCTCCGCCCCCGGCCAGAGCGCGGACAGCGCCCGGACGGTGCGCCTGCTGAACAAGGAGGGGCAGGTGGAGGAGCTGACCATGGCCGACTACCTGTGGGGGGTGGTGGCGGCGGAGATGCCCGCCTCCTTCCGGCCGGAGGCCCTGAAGGCCCAGGCCTGCGCCGCCCGCACCTATACCGTCAATTTACAGGCCCGCCCCTCGGAAAAGCACCCCCAGGCCGACGTGTGCGCCGACAGCACCTGCTGTCAGGCCTATACCGCCCCCGCCCTGGCCCGGGCCCGCTGGGGCCTGAACGCCGGGGAGTACAGCGACAAGCTCACCGCCGCCATCGCGGACACTGACGGCCTGGGCATCCTCTGCGACGGCGCGCCCATCCAGGCCCTGTTCTTCTCCTCCGCCGCCGGGCGGACGGTGGACGCGGTGGAGGTGTGGGGGCGGGAGGTATCTTATTTGAAAGGGGTGGACAGCCCGGAGGGGGAGGAGGTGCCCAACTGGCGGGCCCAGACCACCCTGACCCCCGACCAGGTGCGGCAGACCGTGCTGCCCGCCTATCCCCAGGCCGACCTGTCCGGCCCGCCGGAGGGCTGGTTCACCGGGCGGACGGAGAACTCTGCCGGCGGGGTGGCCTCCATGGCGGTGGGGGGCGTGACCCTCACCGGCGGGCAGCTGCGCAGCCTGTTCTCCCTGCGCTCGGCCAGCTTCACCGTGACCTATGGGGAGGATGGCTTCACCTTTGAGACCGTGGGCTACGGCCACGGCGTGGGCATGAGCCAGTACGGGGCCAACGCCCTGGCCGCCCAGGGGAAGGACTTCAAAGAGATCCTCACCTGGTACTACACCGGGGCCCAGGTGGGGGCGCTCTACGGCCCGTAACCCCTCCGGAGCATGCAGCATATCCCGCAGGCGCCTCGGAGAGGACAGGTAAATATCCGCAAACTTAGGTTCAAAATCAGTCAAAATATTCGATCGTGTACAATTATTCCGCAAGATAAGCATGTGGAAACGGGGAAAAGCGGATTGCATTTTCCGAAAAGCTCCGCTATAATGATATACAGTAGAACCAGCGCCCCAGGGCGCGCCATCACTTTACACATGGAGGTTCAAGAGATCATGAAAGACATTTATGTAGTCAATTGCTGCCGTACCGCCATCGGCTCCTATGGCGGCTCCCTGAAGGATACCCCCGCGGTGGAGCTGGGCGCCACCGTGATCCGCGAGGCGCTCAAGCGCGCCAACATCAAGCCCGAGCAGGTGGACGAGGTCATGTTCGGCTGCATCCTCACCTCCGGCCTGGGCCAGAACCCCGCCCGCCAGGCCTGCCTGAAGGCCGGTCTGCCCATGTCCGTGCCCGCCTACACCGTGGGCATGGTGTGCGGCTCCGGCATGAAGTCCGTCATCGAGG
>CAVJLQ010000086.1:0-1119 GCA_963650435.1 Alloprevotella sp.
CTCCTGGGTCCACTGGCTGCCCTTCAGGTCCCATTTCAGGGCGTAGTTTTCCAGCACGTCCCGGTCGTCCTCCGGCAAATTGGTCAGGCCGGTCTTGAGGCAGCGGAACAGATCCTCGTACCGGTAGCCGCCGGACACGGTGTCCAGGGCGGCGGTGACCATGGCCAGCACCGGCTTTTCCAAAATGTCGCTCATGGCGGCGGAGAACACCGGCACCCCGTACTGGGGGAACACCGTCTCCACCAGCTCCCGGTAGCCGCCGTAGCAGCGGGCGGCCACGCCGATGTCCCGGTAGCGGTACTGCCCCGACCGCACCAGGGCCCGGATCCGGGCCGCCGTCCACTCCACCTCTGACCGGGGGGACAGGGCGGCGAACAGCTCCACCGCTCCGCCGCAGGGGACGGGGGCGGGGGGCAGCGGCCCGAAGAGATGGGCCTCCACCGCCTCCAGCCCGGGGGCACGCACCCCGGCGGGGGCGGTCAGATGCTCCACCTCCGCCCCCACGCCCTCCTCCCGGGCCAGGCGCAGCAGCCGGGCGGCGGTGCGCCGGGCGGGCGAGAAAATGCCCGTTCCGTCCTCGTCCTCCTCCAGCTTGTCGCAGGTGAGGGTGACGGTGACGCTCCCGCTCTGCCGCAGCAGGGGGCGCAGCACCGCCAGCTCCTGGGGGGTAAAGTCTGTAAAGCCGTCCAGCCATATATCCTTTCCGGTCGCCCAGCCGCTGCCCGTCAGCTTCTCCGCCGCCCGGGTCAGGCGGTCCCGGGGGTCCAGGGCGATCTGCCCGGTCAGGCCGTCATAGGCGGACAGGATCAGCCCCAGGTCGTGCAGCTTCTCCCCGTCGCTGCCGGCCGTCTCCTCCCCCGCCCTCAGCAGCTGCTCCGGCAGGATCTGACAGCTCTTCAGCTCGTCCGCCGTAGCCAGCAGGGCCTTGAGAAAGGCCGGACGGCGGGAGGGGCGGGCGTATACCGTCAGGGCGGGCAGGCTCTCCTTCACCGCCCGGTGCATCAGCAGGATGCGGCCGCCGCCGTCCAGCTCCGGCGCGGCGATCCCTCCCAGCTGGGACAGCACCCGGTCCCCCAGGCGGCGGAAGGACAGCACCTCGGCATACAGGCTGACGCCGTC
>CAVJLQ010000086.1:1129-9675 GCA_963650435.1 Alloprevotella sp.
GGGCCCGCTCCGTCTCGTGGGACTGGGGCTCCGGCACCAGCAGCAGCTGGGGGCGTTCCTGCCCCGCCCGGCAGATGCGGCCGATCACGGCGGTGGTCTTGCCGCTGCCCGCCCGCCCCAGGATCAGCTTCAGCATGGGCACATCTCCTCTCCTCTGTTTTCTGTGCCTATTGTAGCATAGGAAAAGGGACATAGAAAGGACTTTTTGTTCCATAAAAGATCCCCATCCGCACAGCGGATGGGGATCGGTCTGAGATTCAGGAAAGCAGGATGCGGTCGTTGTCCAGCATGCTGCCCGCCACCTGGCGGAAGCGCTCCAGCAGGTCGGCCACGCCCAGGGCGGCCCGCTCCTCCCCCGCTACGTCCAGGATGATGCTGCCCCGATCCATCATAATGGTGCGGCTGCCGTGCTCCAGGGCGGAGTGCATATTGTGGGTGATCATCATGCAGGTGATGTGATCCTTGGCCACGATCTCCTCCGTCAGGGCCAGCACCTTCTCCGCCGTGGCGGGGTCGAGGGCGGCGGTATGCTCGTCCAGCAGCAGCAGCTTGGGGGTGACCACCGTGGCCATCAGCAGGGTCAGTGCCTGGCGCTGGCCGCCGGACAGCAGCCCCACGGGCTGTGACATGCGCATCTCCAGACCCAGCCCCAGGCGAGCCAGCTGCTCCCGGAAGCGCTCCCGGTCCGCCTTAGTGACCACGGAGAAGGGGGACATGCGCCCGTTGGCCCGGAGATAGGCCAGGGCCAGGTTCTCCTCGATGGTCATGTTGGGGGCGGTGCCCCGCATGGGGTCCTGGAACATCTGGCCGATATACTTGCTGCGCTTGTAGTCGGGCCACTCGGTCATGTCCGTACCGTCCAGCACCACCCGGCCGGAGTCCGGCAGGAAGGCCCCGGAGATGGCGTTGAACAGGGTGCTCTTGCCGGCGCCGTTGCTGCCCAGAACGGTGACGAACTCCCCGTCCTTCAGGGTCAGGGACACGTCCCGCAGGGCTGTCTTCTCATTGATGGTGCCGGGATTAAAGGTCTTGGAAATATGGCTCAGTTCCAGCATGGTCACTCTCTCCTTTCCCCAGCGGCGGACAGCTGACGGCGGCGGCGGTCAGCGCTGTGCTTCTTCTGCAGATAGGGCCCGGCGATGGCCAGGGCCACGATGACGGCGGAGATCAGCTTCAGGCACTCGGCGGGCAGGTCCAGCCGCAGGGCCACGGCGATGATCAGGCGGTAGATGATGCTGCCGGCCACCGCGCCCACGATCTTGGCGGGGATGCCCCCCCGGCCGAAGATGGTCTCGCCGATGATCAGAGAGGCCAGGCCGATGATCACCATGCCGGTGCCCAGGTTGATGTCGGCGGTCTTCTGGTACTGGGCCAGGATCGCACCGGACAGGGCGGTCATGGCGTTGGCGATGCACAGGCCAATGGTGACGGTGTTGGTGGTGTTGATGGAGCTGGCCCGGACCATATCCGGGTTATCGCCGGTGGCCCGGATGGACAGGCCCAGGCGGGTGCGCAGGAACAGGGCCAGCAGGGCGCCCGCCGCCGCCGTCACCGCAAAGGCCAGCAGCAGCTTATAGGGGGCGCCCTTCCCGATCAGATCCCGGAACCTGGTGAACACCGTCTCCGTTTTCAGCATATTCACGTTGGAGGAGAAGCCCATCACCGCAAGGTTCACGGTATACAGCCCCGTGTTGGTGATGATGCCCGCCAGGATGGAGGGCACCCCCATGCGGGTCTGGAGGGCGGCGGTGATACAGCCCGCGGCACTGCCCGCGATCATAGCCAGCAGCAGGCCCAGCACCGGGTGCCCCGCCACGGCGCACACCGCGGACACGGCGCAGCCCAGGGTAAAGGCCCCGTCGGTGGTCATATCGGCGATGTTCAGGATACGGAAGCTCAAAAAGAGGGCCAGGGCCACCAGGGCGTAGATACAGCCCAGCTCCAGCGCCCCCATAAAGGCGTTCATACTCAGCATTTCCTCTGTCTCCTTTCGGTGTTCCATCGACTTGGGAAAGGACGGCCGCACCGCTGTCTTTTCCCAAGCCGCCGGGGAGAGGTCTCCCCCTCCCCGGCAGGACTGCGGTTTTCTTACTGCTCGGTCTCCACTTCCACGACCTGACCGGCCATGGTGGAGAACACGGAGGCGTCGATGCCCACCTTGGCGGCAGACTCGCTGTTCACGGTGATGATGCCGCCGTCCATGACGTGATAGGCGGGGATCGCGCCGCCCTCCAGAATGTCAGCGGCCATGTCGGCGGTGTAGGCGCCCAGCTCGGTGTAGTTCACGCCGCAGGTGGCGAAGCTGCCCGCCTTGACGAAGGAGTCGGCGCCGGTGTAGTGGGGGATGCCGGCCTCGTTCAGGATCTCGGCCACAGCGCCGGCAGCGCCCATGACCACGTTGTCAGTGGGGGTGAACACGGCGTCCACCTGGCCCACCAGGGCGTTGGCGGCGGACAGGATCTCGTCGGTGGTGTTGCCGGTCTTTTCCACATAGGCGATGCCCTTCTCCTCCAGGTAGGCCTTGGCGTCGGCGATGGGAGCGGCGGAATTGGGCTCGGAGTTGGAGTACAGCAGGCCCACGGTCTTGACGTCGGGGTCAGCGGTGAGCATCATGTCCAGGATGAAGGGGGTGTTCAGGGCGTCGCTGGTGCCGGTGACGTTGTCGATGCCCTCCAGGCCGGCGGTGGCGGGGTCGGAGATGGCGGCGTAGATCACGGGGATGTCGGTATCCTCGGTGGCGGTGGCCATGCACTGAGCGGCCAGAGTGGCGATGGGGACGATGGCGTCGTAGCCGCCGCTGACCACCTGGGCGCCGATCTGGTTGAGCACGGTGGCGTCGTTCTGGCCGCTGAAGGAGTCGAACTCAAAGGTGTACTGGTCGTTGCTGCGGGCGGTCAGCTCGTTCTCGATGGCCGTGCGGATCTCGTCCAGAGAGGCGTGGTCCATCTGCTGAACGATGGCCACCTTAAAGGTCTTGGCCTGGCTGCCGGAGCTTGCGGCGCCGGAGGTGCTGCCGGAGCCGGAGACGGCGCCGGACTGGGCGGGGCTGCTGGAGCAGGCGGCCAGCAGGGACAGGGACATCACAAGAGACAGGGCGGCGGTAAACAGCTTTTTCATATCAAAAACCTCTTTCTTATTTCAAACGATCTATTTTGTAGTTTATGTTTGGGGGCGGGCTGATATCCTGTGTGCCCGCGCCATCGTGTCAGTCCCATATGCTTTGCTCCTTTCTCCGGGGGAAAATAAAATCCCGACAAACTGCGTGTGCAGTTTGTCGGGACAGATAAAACATCTGCGGTGCCACCCGGCTTGACGGACTATATCGTCCATCCACTCAGTGCGTACTGACATACGCCGGTCTTTGATTACGGAGGACCCTACTCCGTCTTACATACTCCGAATGGAAGACCCACTCGTTTCCGCTCGCCCTTGGAAGCCCATTCAGCTCTATGTTCTCTGCCGCCATCCCACCATCGGCGGCTCTCTGAAAGAGAAGGGGTAAAGCTTACTCACTCTTCTTCAACGGTTTGAAGTGATGATAGCACGCAAGGCCATCCTTGTCAACAGGTAATTTTCGATTTGGCAGATCTGTCCTGGATCAGAACACAGTCAGCACAGCGCCATTGTAGGTATCGTCGATATACTGCTTCACGGCGTCGGACTGGAGCACCTCCACCAGGGCCTTGGTCTTGGCGCTGTCGACGTCGGCGGCGCGGACAGCCACGATGTTGGCATAGGTCTGGGCGGCGTCGCCGGAGGCGTCCTCAATGGCCAGAGCGTCAGCCACCTTCAGGCCGGCCTGCAGGGCATAGTTGCCGTTGATGACGGCCACGGTGCCGGGGTTGCTGTTGGCCAGCTGGGCGGGCACAGTATCAGCCTGGACGGCCTGAACATTGTAGCCCTTGGCGTCCACGATGTCCAGGGTGGTCACGCCCTTCTCGGCGCTGGCGTCGGCGGGCAGCTCGATCAGGCCCTCCTGGGCCAGCAGCAGCAGGGCGCGGGTCTCGTTGCTGTCGTCGGCGGGGATCAGGATGGTAGCGCCGTCGGCGATGTCAGCCACGGAGGACACGCCGTTGCCGTACAGACCGAAGGGCTCGTAGTGGATCTTGGCGGCGGCCACCAGGTCGGTGCCGTTAGAGGCGTTGTAGCTGTTCAGATAGGGGGTGTGCTGGAAGTAGTTGGCGTCCAGGTCGCCGTCGGCCAGGGCCTTGTTGGGCAGGACGTAGTCGTCGTACACCACGATGTCCAGGTCATAGCCCTTCTCGGCCAGGGCGTCCTTCACCTGCTCCAGGACCTCGGCGTGGGGGGTGGAGCTGGCGCCCACCTTGATGGTCTCCTTCTCCGCGGTGGTGCTGGAGGCGGCGCCGGAAGCGGAAGAGCCGGAGGCGGCGGGGGTGTCATTCTTCTGGCCGCAGGCGGCCAGGGCGCTGACGGTCAGGGCGAGGGTCAGCAGCAGAGCAAACTTCTTTTTCATGTGTTTCATTCTCCTTTTGATCTTTATTTGATGTGACCGGTCTCCGGTCTGAAAACTGCCGCGGTGCGGCGGCCGCCCGACGGCGGCCATAGGGTCAGCCGGGGCTCACATTCGTTCGCCCCGCCTGTCGGCCCGCAGGCGGTAGAGGGTCGTTGTCTTCATATCCGTTCCTCCTGACGAGGTTTATTTGATCCGTTTATCCGTGCGCCGGGCGACGAAGCTGCCCACCAGCTGGATCAGCTGGACGATGACCACCATGAGCACCACGCACAGCCAGGTGATGTCCCCATTGGAGCGCTGGTGGCCGTAGATGATGGCGATCTGGCCCAGGCCGCTGCCGCCCAGGGTGGCGGCCAGAGCGGTGTAGCCGAAGATGGTCACGGTGGAGATCACCGCGCCCTGGATCAGGGCGGGCTTGGCCTCCGGCAGGAGCACGTGCAGCACGATCTGGGTGTTGGTGCAGCCCATGGCCTGGGCGGCCTCGATGATACCGGCGTTGACCTCCTTGATGGAGGACTCCACCATCCGGGCCACATAGGGGGCGGCGGCGATGATCAGGGTGACGATGACTGCGGCGTTGCCCAGGCTGGTGTGGACGATCAGGCGGGCCACCGGGATCATAGCCACCATGAGGATGATACAGGGGATGCTGCGGAAGAAGTTGATGACCACGCCCAGCAGGCCGTTGAGCCACCGGATGGGGCGGATGCCCCCCTCGTCGGTCACCGCCAGGATCATGCCCAGGGGCAGGCCGATGAGATAGGCGAACAGGGCGGACAGCACCGTCATATAGATGGTCTCCCAGATGCCCAGCTGGAGCACGCCGTTGTCCCACAGCTTGATCAGCATTTCAGAGGGGATCCCTTTCGCGGCGAAATATGCCGTGATCTTGGCAAGCAGTGCAGACATACGATACCCTTTTCACAGAGCGCGGCAAGCGATGCAGACATTTACTGTTCCTCCTTCCAGGTGACCCCGCTGTTTTTCAGCCAGGCGATGATCTTCTCCTCCTGGCGCTTGTCGTGGGGCAGCTCCAGGATCATGTGGCCGTAAACGGTGCCCTCAAAGTCCTTGGTGTCGGCAAAGAGGATGTTCACCGGGGCCTGACACTCCAGCACCAGGTCGGAGATCACGGGCCGGCGGGACTTCTGCCCGTCGAAGATGATGCGCAGGCGGCGGCCGCCGTCGGTCTGGGCGGCCAGGGCCTTGCGGTCCCGGGGCAGGATCAGCTCCTTGGCGATCTCCGACTGGGGGGAGGTGAACACGTCGGCCACCCGGCCCTCCTCGGCAATGCAGCTGTGGTCGATCACCGCCACCCGGTCGCAGATCTGGTCGATGACCTTCATCTCGTGGGTGATGATGATGATGGTCACCCCCATGGTCTCGTTGATCTGGCGCAGCAGCTCCAGGATGGAGCGGGTGGTGTTGGGGTCAAGGGCGCTGGTGGCCTCGTCACACAGCAGGTACTTGGGGCCAGTGGACAGGGCCCGGGCGATGGCCACCCGCTGTTTCTGTCCGCCGGACAGCTGGCTGGGATAGGCCTTTTCCCGCTCGCTCAGCCCCACCAGGGCCAGCAGCTCCTTGGCCTTCTCCCGGGCCTGGGCCTTCTTCATCCCCCCGATCTCCAGGGGGAAGGCCACATTGTCCAGCACGCTGCGCTGCTCCAGCAGGTTGAAGCCCTGGAAGATCATCCCGATCCCCCGACGGACGCGCAGCAGCTCGCCCCGGCTGAGCGCGGTCAGCTCCTGCCCGTCGATCCACACCTCCCCTTTCGTGGGCCGCTCCAGCAGGTTGATGCACCGCACCAGGGTGCTCTTGCCCGCGCCGGACAGGCCGATCACGCCGAAGATCTCGCCGTCGGCGATGGTCAGGCTGATGTCCTTCAGGGCCTCCACCGTTCCGGCGGAGGAGTGGTAGGTCTTGCTCAGATGCTTGAGTTCGATCATACGGTCAACTCCCTCCATAGCAGCAAAAAACGGACCCGGGAACTCACATTGTTCCCAAGTCCGCATCATCTGGATCCGGGCGCTTTTCTCAGCACCCCATGACGGATATGAAACAAGGCGAGTCACTGTTTTGAGCACGCATCATCGTGCGCATGCCGCACATGCACATCATATCATCCATCATCATGGTGCTGACGCCGGTGTAAACGCGCATGTGACTCGCTCCCTTCCCTGTTTCTTCCGCGGGACCCGTCCCGCTTTTTCTGGATATAGTTTAGCGCGAAAAAGGGGCCGGTGTCAACCATTGTTTTGCGAAAAAACACACAAAAACGGTGGGTTAGATGGGATAGATCCCGGCGCCTTTGCCGAAAACGGCGCCGCGGGCGTCCGCCATACAGCGGACGCCCGCGGAAAAACTGTCTTTCTCAGGACAGCAGGACGGAATCCGTCTCCTCCTGCTGGCCGGCCAGGGCGGCAAAGCGGTCCAGCAGATCCTGCTTGGTCAGCTTCTTCTTCTCCTCGCCGGAGATGTCCAGAATGATGCGGCCGGCGTTCATCATGATCAGGCGGTTGCCGTGGGTGATGGCGTCCCGCATGTTGTGGGTGATCATCATAGCGGTCAGGTGGTTTTCGGCCACGATGCGGTCAGACAGCTCCAGCACCTTGGCGGCGGTGGCGGGGTCCAGAGCAGCGGTGTGCTCGTCCAGCAGCAGCAGCTCCGGCCGGCGGAGGGAGGCCATCAGCAGGGTCAGCGCCTGGCGCTGGCCGCCGGACAGCAGGCCCACCTTGCTGGTCATTCGGTCCTCCAGGCCCAGGCCCAGGGTCCTCAGCCGCTCACGGTACTCCTCCCGCTCCGCCCGGGTGATGCCCCAGGACAGGCCGCGGCGCCTGCCCCGGCGGGCGGCCAGGGCCAGGTTCTCCTCGATCTGCATGGTGGGTGCAGTGCCCATCATGGGGTCCTGGAACACCCGGCCGATGAACTTGGCCCGGCGGTGCTCCGGCAGATGGGTCACATCCACCCCGCCGATGGCGATGGTGCCGGCGTCCACTGTAAAGGTACCGGCCACGGCGTTCAGCATAGTGGACTTGCCCGCACCGTTGCCGCCGATCACGGTGACGAAATCCCCATCGTTCAGGGTCAGGCTCAGGTCCTGCAGGGCGGTCTTGGCATTGATGGTGCCGGGATTAAAGGTCTTGTAGATGCTCTTCAGCTCCAGCATGGCCCGGCCGCCCTGGGACTGAACGTTCTTTCTCTCATCCATTGCCGTTTCCTCCCTTGGCCCCCTGGGGCTGCACCTTCTGATGGAACATCTTCCCCTTCCAGTAGGGGATGGCCAGGAACACGGCCACGATCAGGGCGGTGACCAGCTTCAGGTCGTTGGTGTTCAGGCCCATCTGCAGCACGATCTGCAGGACGATGTAATAGATGATGGCGCCGATGGACACGGCCAGCAGCTTCAGGCCGAAGTTGCGGAACACCTTGCCGAAGGCCACCTCGCCGATGATCACGGCGGCCAGACCGATGACGATGGCGCCCCGGCCCATATTCACGTCGCTGGAGCCCTGATACTGGGCCAGCAGGGCGCCGGACAGGGCCACAAGGCCGTTGGACAGCATCAGGCCCAGCACCACGTTGGCGCCGGTGTCGATGCCCTGGGCCCGGGCCATGTTGGGGTTGGCGCCGGTGGCCCGGATGGCGTTGCCCTTCTCGGTGCCGAAGAACCAGTACAGAACGCCGATCAGCACGGCGGTGAATACCGCCAGCATGAGCAGGGGGTTCTTGGCACTGAGCTCCCGCACATAGCGCTGGGACAGCAGCAGGGGGTACTTATCCACGCTGACAGCCTGGTTGGCCTTGCTCTCCATGATGCGCAGATTGACGGAATACAGGGACAGCTGGGTCAAAATACCGGCCAGGATGGCGGGGATGCCGCAGCGGGTGTGGAACATGCCGGTGACGAAGCCAGCCAGCATCCCGGCCAGAACGGCGCACAGCATGGCCAGCCAGGGATCCACGCCGCCGCGGATGAGCATGACGCACACGGCGCCCCCGGTGGCCAGGGACCCGTCTACCGTCAGGTCGGCCACGTCCAGGATACGGAAGGTGATGTAGACGCCGATGGCCA
>CAVJLQ010000087.1:0-8439 GCA_963650435.1 Alloprevotella sp.
ACGTAAGAGTATCGTCATCTGCATAAAATGCCCCCGATCCCTCTGTCTCTGTTACAGAGGGATCGGGGGTGTTTTCTCTCGGTCCTCTTTCATGCTCTCCGCCCCCTGCATAGGCGGGAGGAGAACACCAAATGAAACTGGGGGCGATCTTCCCCGTTTGTTTTACGCCTGTGCGGCCCTCTGTCTCACGCTGTCCATGTTCTTCAGCAGAGGCAAACCGCCGGTCTGCTCCCAGGTATCGACAAAGTCCCAGCCGCAGGTGCCCAAAAATGCTGCCCGCTGAGCGGCAGACGAGCCCGTCAGATCTGCGCTGCCGGAGACACTGCCGTCATTGGCGGCAGCGAAAGCAATGGCATTCACAGTACCGATAGGACCGGTACCCAGGGCGAAGGAGTTGGCCACCACGCCGCCCCTCAGGCGGCCCACGATGCCGCCGGAGCGCACCCCGCCGCCGGAGGGCAGTCCCGTCCCGTTGACCCAGCAGTCGGACAGGGTCCCGCCCTCATAGCAGGCCCCGGCGATGCCCCCGGCGTTGGGATATGTCGGGCCGGACAGGGCGATCACGGGCTTGGCCCAGCAGCCGGACAGAGTGCCGTAGTTCAGCTGTCCCACAATGCCGCCGCAGTCGCTCTGGAAGATGGCACCAGCCGCAGAGAGCCGGGCGGTGGACCAGCAGTTCACGATGCCGTCGTCCTTCAGGCTGCCCGTAGGGGCGCTGTCCCCCAGATAGGTGACCAGACCCACGATACCGCCCACGGCGGTCTGGATCCCGCCCTCCGCCGCCACAGTGCCAGTGGCCCCGCAGCCGGTCATGCTGCCCTGTTTAACAATGCTGGCAAAGGGCACCGCCGCCGCACCGCCTACCAGGCCGCCCACATGGGCGTCTCCCACCCCCTGGGGCAGGACGGCCTTCACCGTGCCCGCGGCGGTGCAGCCGGTGAGGTTTGCGGCTTGGGTGAAGCCCACCAGACCGCCCACATTGAGGTCCACATCGCTGTTTCCCCCGTAGCGGACACAGATGTCCATATCCGCGGTGCAATTGGTCAGCCGCCGGTCCGTGTAGGCCGCAAAGCCGCCGAAATAGAGCTTGCCGGAACCCTCCTGAACGGCCTTCTCGCTGAGGGTGACATCGATGGTCCCCTTCACCGTCAGGTTTTCGCATGGGCCATTCCAGCCATAGAACAGGCCGCCCCCGGCGCTGGAATAACCGCGGCTCTGGATACGATAGGTAACGGAGTGGCCGCCGCCGTCCAGATTGGTGCGCGGAAAAGACCCGTTGGCGGAGGACAGGGGGGCCATGCCGTCAGGCAGATCGATGTCGGCAGCCAGCTTGAAATAGACGCTCTGGTCCAGGGTGTCGGTACACTGGGCCAGCAGAGCAAACTGGTCAGCCGTGGTAATGAGATAGGGATAAGACTCGAAGCCAAAGCCCGCGGAATAGCGCCCGTCAAAGCTCCAACTCTCCGAAAGGGTGCGGGTCCTGACCATGCCCTCCCTGACGTTGCCCCGCAGAGTCCAGGCATTTTCCCCCTTCTGGGTGGCGAAGAAGGACACATAGGCGGACTCTGTGCCGCCGTCGTTGGTGATGACCACGTTTTTGTCCGCCTTGGCGGAGAGATAGATATTAGAGTCCTCCCCGGAAGCCGCGTTGTCCATAAGGATGGTCACGTTGGGACAGGTGATCAGGGCGTTCTGCCCGCAGGTCAGGTGATAGGTGCCGGGCTGGGTGATATACAGGTCGAACATGCTGTTGATGATGGTGATGACCTGGGCCCGGGTGACGGTATCCTTGGGCATCAGCCTGCCGTCGGCGCCGCCCCGGACATGGCCCAGGCGGAGCATGGTGCTCACCGCCTCGGTGAACTGGTCCGACACCTGGCCATAGTCGCTGGGCGCCTTGACAGAGCAGTTCATCCGGTCGCGGCTGAGATCAGCCCGGCGGAAGCCGCTGGCGATCATATAGATGGCCTCCTCCCGGGAGAGGGGCTGGTCGGGCTTCATAGAAAGATCGGTGTTCAGGGCCACACCATAGTAATTCATGGCGGTGACGGCGTCATAGTACCAGGCCGTTTTAGCCAGGTCGGGGTAAGAGTAGCCCTCCACCGGCTCCACCCCCAAAATGCTGTAGAGAATGGCGGAGAGCTGGCCCCGGGTGACGGGGTCATCCGGATGGAATTTCCCGTCTGGATAGCCCTTGAGGATGCCGGAATCGGACCATCTGTCGATATAGGGCTTGGCCCAGTGCTCATCCGTTACATCGGGGTATTGCGCCGCGAATGCCGTCGTCGCCATGCAGCAGGCGAGCAGCAGAGACAGGAGCAGCGCTTGTAAGAGACGTTTTCCTGTAAAATGCTTCATGATGCTTCCCTTTCTTTTTCTTACATCGGAGCCGACTGCTTTCAAGGGGGGAACATACGGCTCTGATCCGAGTATACCATAACAGGCTTTTCCGGGCAAGGAATATCCGAAAAGCAGGTAGGTTTTTAGGAAAAGAAAAGCCACCGGGCCGGACGGCCCCGATCATATGTTAGAAAGAGTCCCTTTGAGAAAAATATCGTTTTCGCATCGTATACATTCAGTCCATTTCGTCAGCCTCTTTGCCGTGTTTGATCTATTGGAGCAGTCCATATTTGGTTTTCACCCGCTCCAGCTTCTCCAGCATGGGCTCCGCGGCGAACCACAGGAACAGCCAGGTGGCGGCGGCATGGATGCAGTTCATGGGGAAGCCGGACACATAATAGGTCAAAAGGATCCTCCAGTTCAGGTCGCTGCTCCACATCAGGGCAGAGACCGGATCCATGATGCCGCCGTAAATAACGATGGCCGAAAGAGCGCCGTATACGCACAGGGGCCCCCTGGCGCGGCGGAGCAGGCCCTTTTGGTACAGGACCCCCGCCAGATAACCGATGATCCCCATACAGAACATCTGCCAGGGCGTCCATGGCCCCTGGGCGAACATGATGTTGGAGACCAACATCGTGACAGAGCCCACCAGGAACCCCGTCTCTCCGCCCAGCGCCACGCCGGCGATGATGGCCACCGCCAGCACCGGCTTGAACTGCGGCAGCATGAAAAACGCGGCGCGCCCCGCAACGCCGATGGCGCACAGCACGGCGATGACGACCAGTTCCCGGGCCTGCGGCCTTCTGGCCTCAAAGGTCAGGAAAAAGGGCAGCATCGCTTCCAGCACGATCAGCAGGGAGATAAAATAATACTTTTTTCCATCCAGATAGCAGACGCCCACAAACAGCGTCAACGGGATCAGCAGCAGGACCGCGCCGGCGGCGGCCGCGGTGCGCCTGCTCAGCTTCCGCTCCCCCTTCGGCACCTGGACCCGATCCATGGGGCGGTCCGTTCTGTGGGCGGACGAGAGGGCAAAGACAAACAGGGACAGCAAAAAGCCCACATACAGCCCGAAGGGCGCTCCATCGGCCCGGCCGATGGAGGTCAGGTCGGTGACGCTAAGGGCGCGCAGCAGGAAAAAGAGGGCGGCGGCGCCGGAAAGGACCGCGGCTGCCTTTCTCCATTTTGCCGCTTCCCGCGGGGCTGGAGCCGCCCCGCTGCTCCGCGGCTGCGGCAGCGGGGCGGTCCCGCCGGGCAGCTCCGCCTGGGGCGGCAGCTGTCCCCCGCAGGCCGCGATCACATCCTCCGCGGTGACCGCCCCGGCGATCAGGCCGCGGGCCATCCGGTCCGCCGCGGTGGTATAGAAGCTGTTGCCGGAGAAGAAGCTCCGCGGCGGCGCCTCCGTCACGATATTGCCGTCGAAAAACAGCGCGCAGCGGTGGGCATACCGGGCGCAGAACTCGATGTCGTGGCTGACCATCAGGACCGTCACGCCCCGGGCCAGCAGAGTCCCCAGGATCTCCCCCATCGTCTGCTTGAAGCCCGCGTCCAGGCCCTTGGTCGGCTCGTCCAGCAGAAGGATATCGGGCTGCAGCAGCAGCACCTTCGCCAGCGCCGCCCGCTGCTGCTCCCCGCCGGACAGGTCATAGGGATGCCGGTCGAGCACCCCCTCCAGCCGGCACACCGCCGCAGCGCAGGCCACCTGCGCGTCCTGCTCCTCCCGGCTGCCGCGCAAAAGCTCGTAAAGGTCCTCCCGCACCGTCTTTTTTACAAACAGCGCCTGGGGGTCTTGGGGCAGCGCCCCGACTCTGCCCGTTACCTTGAGCTCGCCGCGATAGGGGCTGTACAGGCCGGACAACAGCTTCAGCATCGTGGTCTTTCCGGTGCCGTTCCCGCCGAGCACGGCCAGAAGCTCCCCCTTTTTCACCGTGAGGGACAGGCCCTTTATCACATCGGGCTGCTCCTTTTCATAGCGGAACCAGAGCTCGTCCGCCTGGATCACCGGCTCGTCGGGATACCGGTGCTCCGGTCCGGCGGGCAGGGCGTTCAGCTGCCGCTGCGCGGCAAAGCCCGCCAGCCAGTCTCTGCCCTCCCGCACCGTGACCGGACAGGGCGCGCCGCTCTCCACCGCGGCCCAGATCCTCATGGCGGCGGGCATGGCGGCAAACATGGAGTGCCCCCTGCCCCTGAGCATCATGCCGACCTCCGCCGCCGTTCCGGCGCAGAGGATCTTCCCCCGATCCATGACCGCCACCCTGGAGGACAGGGGGAACGCCTCCTCCAGCCGGTGCTCCGTTAAAATGATGGTCGTGCCCAGCTCCCGGTTGATCCTGCCCAGCATGGCCAGAAAGTCCGACGCCGCAATGGGGTCCAGCTGGCTGGTGGGCTCGTCCAGGATCAGCACAGAGGGCTGCATCGCCATGACCGACGCCAGACTCAAAAGCTGCTTCTGCCCCCCGGACAGCTCCGCCACGTTTTTATAGAACCACGTCTGTATGCCGAAAAAGGAGGCCATCTCCGCCACTCTCCGCCGTATGGCGGGGGTATCATAGCCCAGGCTCTCCAGGCCGAAGGCCAGCTCGTGCCACACCTTATCGGTGACGATCTGACCCTCCGGATCCTGCCGCACGAACCCGATCTTCTGGCTCTGGACGCGCGGATCCAGCCCGTCCAGGGGGGCGCCCTCAAAGAGGATCTCACCCGTCCGCGTGCCGTGGGGGGCCAAAACGGGCTTCAGCTGCCGCAGCAGCGTGCTTTTCCCGCAGCCGGACGGCCCGCACAGGGTAAGGAACTCGCCGGCCCGCACGGTCAGATCCAGGCCGCGGAGCGCCGGCTCCTCCTGCCCCGGATAGGAGAAGCTCAAATTTTGGATCGTGTATTCTTCCACGTTTTCTCCTCCCATCGGTCAAGGATCACAGGCGTCAGGCACAGCAGCAGATAGACCAGCTGAAAGCTGACGGAGAGGGCGGTGGCGGCGGCGCCCCTGAGGGTGGGATAGTAGCGCCAGTAAAACCCGCCGGCCGCCCAGCCGCTGAGCAGATAGGCCCCGCAGAAGCCCAGCCAGAGCAGCGCCGCCTTATCCCGCCCGTCAAAGCGGTAGATGGAAAAGGCCGTCCGCCCGGGCAGGCCGTAGCCCCGGCTCCTCATGCTGTCGGCCGTTTCGATGGCGTTTTCCAGCGCCCATGTGACCATGATCGAAAAGACCGTAATGGCGTTTCTGGTCCGCCGGAGCAGGGGCCCGCCGGATACGTCCCGCCCGATCCCCCGCTGCGCCTCGCTGATGGTCTGCAGCTGCGCCCGGAAGCGGGGGACGAAGCGCAGCGTCATAGACAGCACCAGCGACAGCACCGGGATCATACGTCCAAATAGATAGACGAATTTATCGGAGGTCATCACCGCCGTATAGCAGGAAAACCACGTCACCACGGCGGCGATCATCACGGCGGCCGCCACACCGTAGGCGATGCTCTCCAGGGTGAGGGGGTTGCCGGAGGGCAGATAGGCCAGCAGGGTCGCCCCCTCGTGATCAAACGCCGGGTTGATGACCGCCGCCAGCAGCATGGCGGGCAGCAGGAACCGCATGCCGGACCGGACGGCTCTCCCGCCGTTCAGGCAGACCCCGTAGCACAGGGCGCTGCCCAGCGAAATGAGCAGACTGACCGGGTGCATCAGAAACATCGTGAGCAGGAGCACCAGTCCAAAGTATAAAAAGTTGACCAGCGGATGATAGCTGGAAAAGGTATCCCGGTCTTGCAACATCTCACCTCCCGGAAGGGCATCCGGCGATCTCTGTCATCTGTTCGTGGAAAGGTCTCCGCCTACATCCGCGCCCAGATCGCAGGTATAGACCCAGCAGACGGTGTCGCCGTCCTGGAGCTGGTAGCGGCTGCACCCGTAATTGGGGAACCAGTCGTTCACCTTGTACATCCAGCCGGAGCGCTCCCCGCAGTCCAGCTCATACAGGTTGTGGATCCCCTCGATATAGGCGGAGTTGTACATGGGCGTATTCTCAAACTCCATCAGGATCTTCTGCTGCTTGCAGGTGCGCTGGAGCACATTGAAAACGCTCTCCCCCTGGTAGAAGGTGACCACGGTGGGCTTTAAGATCCAGCCGTCCTCCGGCACCAGCTCCGCCTTCTCCGGATCCAGCCAGTCCATATTGTCCAGGATGGTGGCGCAGGAGATGGACAGCGTGCAGGTGTACGCCGTGTCGGTGACGGCGCTCTCCTGCGGCTCTACTGGCAGCGGCTTTCCCTCGGGCACGGGGTCGGTCTGATAGCTGTCTTTTCCGGTGTCCGGAGCGGCGGGGGGCTCGCTGTCCCCCGGGGCGCCGGCATCACTTTCACCGGTGTCCGCGGGGGCATCGTCAGAGGGTCCGGGATCCTCCGGCGCCTCCCCAGCAGATGTCTCCGGGCCGTCCGGGATCTCGCTCTGGGCCGGGTCGGCAGTCTCTTCCTGTCCCGCCGCCGACGTCTCCCCCATCTGTGACCCCCCGGTCGTCCAGCCCCGCAGCCCCGGCGCGTCGCCGCCGTACCAGAAGGCGGCCGCCAGGACCGCCGCGACCAGAATGGGAGCGATCAGCTTTCTTCTATTCCTCTTCCACCACATCAGGGTCCCTCCTGTTTACAGCAGCGCCGCCCTTTTCAGCAGCTGATAGAGCATTTCCGCCACCTCGCAGCGCTTGATCTCCGCCCTGGGCCGGATGTCGAGCTCGGCGGGGTCCAGGATCTCCTTGTCATAGCAGAAGGCCAGACTCCCCCGGGCCCACTCGGCGGCGGTCACATAGTCGCCGAACTGGGCCAGAACGTCCCGGGCCGCACCGCCGTCCATCGCCGTGTCCATGCCGCACAGCTCCGCCGCCCGGCATACCATGACGGCGGCCTCCTGCCGGGTGATGGTATCCTCCGGCGCGAAACGGCCGCCTCCCACGCCCTGGACGATGCCGTACCGGAAGGCCGTGCCTATATAGGGGGCGTACCACCTGTCGGCGGCCACGTCGGAAAAGTCCTGCGCCGCCTCCGGCGTCAACCCCAGGCTGCCCACCACGATGGCGGCAAATTCCGCCCGGGTCATGTTGGCATCCGGGGCGAAAAGGGTGTCGCTCCTGCCGCTGATCATGCCCCGCGCCGCCATGGCTTCGATGGCCGTCCGGTTTTTGTGGCCGTTCCCGCCGGAAATATCCGCAAAGGTCTTCCCGGGCGCGACGACCGGCATGGCTTTTACGGCCGGGTCCTTTCCGGGCAGGCCCTCCCCGCTCTTTTGCCCGTCATCACCTTGAAGGGGGGCGGCATCGTCCATGTGGTAGAGGGGGCTTTCCCCCTGGGCTGCGCGCCGGGCCGCCGCCAGGGCGCACAGGGCCTGTTCCGTAGCCATCTGGTCACTGCCGCCGTCCTTCACATGGGCAAAGCCGCCGTCCCCCTGCTGATAGGACAGCAGGGCGTCCAGCGCGGTATTGCCGTTTTTCACAAAGCGGGGGTCATCCAGAGAGATGCCCAGCCCGCACAGGGCCACGATCACCTGGGCGCAGCTCTCGGAATTGGCGGTGCCCCACGAGGAAAAGCCGCCGTCCCCGTTCTGCCGGGCAGACAGCCAGGCTGTCCCCCGGTCCACCGCCGCCTGGACCGCCCCCTGCTGCCGGTACCGGGCCAGAGCGGTCAGCGCCATGGCGGTCAGGTCGGGGTCCCCTCCGCCGGACAGGCTCCAGCTGCCATCCGGCAGCTGGCCGTTCAGGATATCGTCGATATACATCTGCCGCGTGGCCTGGGTCTCGGCCCCGGTGTTCGTGGGGATGGGGTAGTCCCCGCTGTCCAGAGCGATCAGCGCCCAGATGGGCCCGTTCATTCCCTGCCACACGGTCTTGTCGTAGTCCCCAAGGGGGAGGGTCAGATCATAGCCCGCCACGTCCCGGGCGTCTCTGCCCAGAGCCGTGACCGCCAGGATCGCCCGGCTGTGCTCCGTGTACTTTTTCTCATGGAGCACGCCGCCGCGCTGCGCGGTATAGTCCTCCAGGGCAGCGTAATACGTTTGATAGTATCCCTCCGGCACCGCGGCATCCCCCCGGCGCAGGCCGATCCCCGCCCACTCGCCGCCAATGCT
>CAVJLQ010000087.1:8449-11607 GCA_963650435.1 Alloprevotella sp.
GCAGAGCCTCTACCGTAAAGGCCGCCGCCTTTTCATAGCTCCGCTCCGCCCCAGTATCGGCGGCCCGGGCCGGGACGCCCAGACCGACGGCCAGAGAAAGGGCCAGTGCCAGCCCCAGTATGCGCTGCTTCAGTTGCATAACAGACTCCCCCTGCATAGTCCTATGCCCGCCGCCCCAAGGGGACGGCGGGACACAGGTGTCTTCCTATGGGTCTATTTCTCGTTCCGCTGGCAGAACTGCATCAGCATGACCGCCATCTGCCCGCGGGTGGTGCTCATCCCCGGGGACAGGGTGTCCGCCCCGGTGCCGCTGAGGATCCCCTTCATCACGCACCAGTGCATGGCCTCATCCGCCCAAGCGCTGATCTGCCGCGCGTCGGAGTAGTCCAGCAGGAAATACCAGCTGCCGGTAAAGCCCTCGCCCAGGCTCTGGGCGTAGCGGTACAGGATGGCCGCGAACTGCTCCCGGGTCACGGCGTCGTCAGGGCC
Organism: Alloprevotella sp.; assembly: GCA_963650435.1. GTDB lineage: Bacteria > Bacillota > Clostridia > Oscillospirales > Oscillospiraceae > Lawsonibacter. The sequence continues at coordinate 8,939 of CAVJLQ010000087.1, forward strand.
AAAGCTGCCGTCGGCATAGCCGCTGACGATGCCGTTGGCCCCGGCCCAGGCCACCGCCTTGGCGTACCAGGCGTTCTCCGGGGTATCGCTGTAAGCGGCGCCGCTCTCGCTGTCAGGACAGCCGGCCAGCTGCCACAGAATGGCCACCAGCTGAGCGCGGGTGGTGGTGGACTCCGGGGAGAAGATCTTGTCGTCCATGCCGGTCATCAGGCCCTTTTCCCACACATACTGTACCGCCGCGTAGAACCAGGAGGTATCCACCACGTCAGTGAAGGGCAGTTCCTTGGTCTGCCCGCCCCCGCTGAGGCTGCCTCCGGCATCCTCCTTGGTGTAGTCCGCAACATAGTAGAACAGCAGCTTATCGCCGTCCTCCATGCCGTAAGCGTCGATGCCCACCATGGGCGTTTTGCCGTTGATCTGATACATCCATCCGCTGTTGGGGCCCTGGTCCAGTTCGCCCAGGGTCTCGCCGTTCCGGGTCAGGGACTGGACATAGGTGCCGTACTGATCGTCCTTGGTCTGGCAGGTGATGCCGTTGGCCTTCAGGGCCTTTTTCAGGGCGTCCAGTGCGCTCTGGCCCTTGGTGATGGTGTAGTCGCCGGAGGCCCACTGGGCGTCGTTGGCGCGCACGGTGACGTGGACGGAGATGCTCTTGGTCTCACCGCCAGTGCTGCCGCCGGTGCTGCTGTCGTCCGGCGTGCCGGGCTTGTCGGAGTCAAAGCCCTTGTCAGGCTCAGGCTGCTCGGGCTTGGTCTCGGTGGTGCCGTCCTCCTTCACGATCTCGCCGGTCAGGGTGTAGATGTTATAGCGGACAGTTCCCTCGTTTTCCCCACTCAGGGCGGCGTACTTCTCCAGCGCCACCAGGGCACGGAAGCCCTGCTCCGTGGCCCAGGCGCGGGCCTCGTCCCCCTTATCGCCCAGGGAGGCGCCGGCAACGACGAAGCCGTTGCTGCTGCTGTTCACATACAGCAACAGGGCGTCGGCCAGGGAGCAGCCGCCCTTCACAAAGCGGGCGTCCTTGGCGGGGTCGATGCCCACGGACAGCAGGCCCAAGATGACCATGGCGTCGGAGTTCACGTTACCGTAAGAGCCGTCGCTGCCCTGGGCCTTGCTCAGGCCCGCCACCGCCTTGGTGATAAATTCCTGCACCTTGGGATACTTGTTGGTGTTGTACTTCACCAGGGCGTTCAGGGCGGTGGCGGTGGTGTCCACGTTAATGTAGGTCTCGGTGCCCCCGGTATAAGTGAACAGACCGTCAGCGTTCAGATCCTTGCTGTCGGTCAGCAGGGCGATCATGTCATTCCGCTGCTTGTCGGTCAGCTCCAGCTGACCGGCCTGCTCCGCCAGCAGCACCCAGGGCGCGGTGTAATAGCTGGTGCCGAAGTCCATCTCCGCCAGCTTCTGGGCGTTGCTGTACTCCACGCCGGACAGGGACTTCAGCTTAGTGCTGTCGATGCCCAGAGCGGCCAGGATGATCTCCCCCTTGGCCCGATTCGTGACAGAAGGGATCTTGTCATCCACCAGGGCGTTCACCGTCAGGTTCAGGTAGTTCTGGACGTTGGTGGTGTTTTCGCCCAGGCCGCTGGCCTCGTATGCCGCCATGTCGAACACGACCCAGTCCTCGGACTTGTTGCGGTAGGTCTTGGCGATGGCCTCCATCAGGGCCTTGCGGGCGCTGATCTCGCCCTTGGCGGCGGGATAGATGTTCACCGTGATGGGCTTGCTCAGGGTCTTGCCGGTGGCCTTCTCCGTCCAGGTCATGGTGGCGGTGGCCTGGATCACCTTGCCGGTGGTGTTCTCCTTGGCCAGCCGCAGCTTGCCGCCCTCCACCTTCAGATAGGCGCGGTTGGTGTCCTTCTCCCCCTGGGAGTAGGTCACGGCGATGGTGCCCACCGGCTGGCGGCCGTCCTTGATGGCGTCCACCGCGTCGCCCACCTGGGCGTTTGCGGGAACGGCCACCACCTCGTTATACTTCATGGCCTCCAGCAGCAGGGGGTCGGTGATCTCGCCGCCCTCATAGATGTTGTCGCCGCTGTTCTTGATGTTGTCCTTGCGGACGGTGCCCTCACCGAACAGGTTGTTGGTCTTGCCCTCGGCGCCGATCAGGACGCCGGTGTTGCCGCTGTCCTCGATGGAGGGGACAAAGTCACCGGTCTGAGAACCGGCCTGGCCCAGCAGGCCGCCCACGGTGCAGCCGGGGGCGTTGACAGTGCCGGTGTTGGCGCTGTTCTTCACCTGCACGCAGTTCTTATTGGAGCCCACCAGGCCGCCTACATAGGCCTTCTCGTTGTCACCGGTAACGGTGATGGTGCCGTTGTTGGTGCAGCCGTCCACGGTCATGCGGATGTTCTTGTAAACATATTCCACGCCGTCTTCGTAGCCGCCGATCAGGCCGCCCACGCCCGCGCTGGACGCGGCGGAGGAGGAGATGGTGGCGTTGTTGACGCAGTTTTTCAGCTCCACCTTGCCCATGGCCCGGGCGGCAATGCCGCCCACGAAGGCCCCCGGCTCGGAGCAGTAGATGGTGCCGTTGACGGTCAGGTTTTCCACCACCACGGTGGGCTGGTCGTCAATGGGAGTTGTTGTGCTGTCCCGGTCCACCTTGCTGTCCAGACAGCCGAAGAAGCCGAAATACGTCAGATCCGGATCCTTCACCGTGATGGTCACGC
>CAVJLQ010000088.1:0-2680 GCA_963650435.1 Alloprevotella sp.
GATCACCACAAAGCTGCGGATATTCTCTTCATCCTCCAGCACAAGCACTTTCTTGGGCATATCCGTTCTCCTTTTCCTTTCCGATCCGCTGTCAGCCGATCAGGTGGAACCGGCCCCGCAGGCCGGCCTCGTCCACGCCGCAGTCCCAGGATGTATTCAGCAGCGTGGCGGCATAGATGGTATCGTCATCCTCCTGCAGGATGAACCGGTTAGTGGTGCTGGCCCAGGCGCTGCGGTTGGGCCCGGTGAGCTTATAGACCGCCAGGAAGCGCTCCAGCTCCTGTCCCTCGCCCTTCCAGCGGGAGAAGATGACCTCCCGCTGGCCCACCGCCCGGTCTGTGCGGGAGATGGTCAGCTGGCCCACCCAGTCCTCCGGGATGTCCAGATACCAGCCGTCGGTGCGGTTGTGATAGGTGGTGCCCACAGCGGTGCGCTGCCCGTCCAGGCCGTACTGTCCCCACTGGGTCAGCCAGAAATCGGTGGGGCCGTCCGCCGCCGAGGGCAGGGGGGTGGACTGGGGCACCTCCAGCACATAGTCGCCGTTGATATCGGTCAGCTCCTGCTGGCCGCTGCCCCGCAGGATCTCCCGGCTCACGCCGCTGTCGGGGTCCAGAGTCAGGTTGACCAGGGCGTCCCCCTGATAGGCCACGATGTCCACCGCCCTGCCCCCCTCGGCCAGGGTGGAGCACACATAGAGAGCCGGGGCCAGCAGGTCGCTGCCCACATAGTTGGCCTGCATGCTGTCGATGGACGACACCCGGGCGGACAGCTCCGCCGTGTCCCGGCAGGACAGGGCGCCGCCGTTCCAGCCGTAGATCTCCATCGCGGAGGGCCCGCCGCCGGGGTCCAGGCGGCACAGGGCCACCTCGGTCCGGGTGTCCCGGTCCATATCCAGCAGGGTGTACCGGCTGTAGGTGGTCAGCAGCAGCTGGGTGGCGGTCAGCTCCTCGGGCGCCTGGGGCGGGACAGCTTCGTCGGTCTCCTCCGCCGCCAGGCCGTCCATGGTGTAGACCCCCAGCTGATACAGGCCGGCGCCCAGCTGCCAGCTCACCACGGCCTCCTTCGGGCCCTGGCCGTTCAGGTCCACAAAGTCCACCCGGTAGATGGCGGCCCCCTCCCCCTCGATCATGCCGGACAGGCGGTACTCATCCTGCCCATGCCGGGTGAAGAAGCAGACCTTGATGGGCTTTTCCGCCCCGGGCAGGCGCAGAAAGGTGACAGCGGTCTCCCGCTCCCCGTCTCCGTCCAGGTCCTGCAGCTGTATGGTAGAGGTATTCTCCCCCGCAAAGATCACCGCATACTCCGAGCTGACGCCGTCCTCCATCTCCAGATAAGCGCGTACCTCTCTGATCGAGCGGTCCAGATTATCATAGCCCGCCAGCCGCTCCGGCAGCTGGTACAGGTCGTCCGCCGGACGGAAGAAGCAGCCGGACAGCACCAGCATCATCCCCGCCAGCAGCAGGGCCTTCCATTTTCTTCTCATCCTGTCCGTCCCCCTTCCATGGGCATACTGTGCCATATTGAAGTCTATTCTGTATCATACCACAGGTGATCAAAAAAGAACAGCCCCAATTCCCAATGTCATTAAGTTAAGCAAAAACAGCGCGCACAAAAAATACCCACCTCGAAAAGCCGAGGTGGGTATTTTTTGCTTTGGAAGATCGCGCTTACTTGGCGGGCAGGACGATGACCTGTCCCTCATAGATGGTGTTGGCGTTCACAAGACGGTCGGCGTTGCGCTCGAAGATGGCCTTGTACTTCATCAAATCGCCGTAGGTCGCCTTGGCGATAGCGCCCAGCGTATCACCAGCCTTGACCGTGTAGAGCGTTTCGCCGTCAGCGGCGGCGGGGGCGGCGATCAGCGCGACCTTGCCCAGCTTTTCGGGCAGAACGAGCTTCGCGCCCTCGGTCAGCTTCGCACCCTTGTTGGCCTTGTAAAGCTGCTTCCACACGCCGTAGGTGCCGTAGTTGTTGACCGCGATGGTACCGTAGGTGTCACCTTTCTTTACCGTGTAAGTACCGGCAGCATCGGGAGCAGTGGGCTGCGTCGGCTGAGCGGGCTGTGTGGGAGCGGTCGGTTCGGTGGGCTGGGAGGGTCCTGCAGGAGTAGTCGGTTCGGCGGGCCGCGAGGGTTCAGAGGGCTCTGTAGGTGTAGTCGGGATCGCTTCGCCCTCTACTTCGAGAACAATGTCTCCCCAATACGGGCCCCAGATATTATAAAACATAACTACATAAAGACCGGGTTCCGTTGCGGTGTAGGTAACAGTCAGGCTCTCCTGATTGATGGTGACCGAACTTCCATAGTCATTCACCGACACGGTGTTGCCCTCACGGATGACTTTATAGATCACCGCAATATTCCCGCCTTCTCCATCTTTGTACGCGGTGACGGTAGCGCCTGTGGCAACACGGCAGAGAGTGACTTCGTGGGGACCATTGGAACTATCATAGGTCACAGTTTCCTCAGCGATCGCATCGCTGACGGAAATATCACCACCAATATATCCGACCGTTTTGACGGGAGCCGCGAACGCGGGGACGGTCAGCGCCATACAGAGGATAAGCGCGAGGGAAAGACTTAAAAACTTTTTCATTTTGTAGACCTTCCTTTTCGTTTTTGTTTTTGTTGTGCCGTTCGCCCTCTGCGCTCCTTTCTCTTTGGGCTGCACTCCCTGCGGCA
>CAVJLQ010000089.1:0-2278 GCA_963650435.1 Alloprevotella sp.
TGAGCGTGCAGGAGCTGGTGATCCCCGCCGAGATGGACGACAGCTACCAGGAGTACCTGTCCATGCAGACCCAGCAGGGCTTCGACCTGGCCAAATACGCGGGCAAGCGGGTCAAGCGGTACACCTATCAGGTGACCAACTATCCCACAGGGGAGGAGGGCGTACAGGCCGACCTCCTGATCTGCCGGAACACCGTGGTGGGGGGCGAGATCCTCTCCCCCCGGCTGGACGGCTTTCTCCATGGGCTTGAATACCCCGGCGGACCGGCAAAAAACGGCGCATGACGCGCCGTTTTTTGGTATCGTTCCGGCCAGCCGGTCAGTCCTTGATCATATGGACGTTCAGGTGGTTATAGGTCATCTCCACCCCGTGGGCGGCAAAGGTCTCCCGCACCGCCTCCTGCAGGCCGTAGAAGGTGGGCCAGTAGTCCTTGCTGTCCACCCAGGCCCGCACCACATAGGTGATGGCGCTGTCCCCGAACTGGGTCAGGCAGATCTCCGGCGCGGGGTCGGGCAGGATCTGGGGGAAGCGGGCCAGCGCCTCCCGCAGGGCGGCCTTCACCTGATCGGTGGGGGCGTCATAGGACGCGGAATAGCTGGCGTCGATCCGCCGGCGGCCCAGACGGTTGTAGTTGACGATCTTGGCGCCGGACAGCTGGCTGTTGGGGATATAGATCTCCTTGTTGTCGATGGTGGTCACGGCGGTATAGGCCAGGTCCACCCCGCTCACCGTGCCCTGAACGCCGTCGCTCTCGATATAGTCCCCGGTCTCGAAGGGGTGGGACACCAGCAGCATGATGCCTCCGGCCAGGTTGGCCAGGGTGTTCTGCAGCGCCAAAGACACCGCCAGCCCCGCCACGCTGAACAGGGCGATCACCGCGGTGACGTCCACCCCCAGGGCGCTGGCCGCCATGAGGATCAGCAGCAGGATCAGCACCACCTTGACCGCCGAGCGGATGTATACATGCAGCCGCTCCAGGGTCTTGGAGCGGTCCAGGATCCGGTCTAAGATCGTCAGGATCACCCGGATGGCGATCAGCCCCAGGGCCACCACGATCACCAGCCGCAGCACGGCGGTCAGCGTCAGATGGGCCAGATCGACTTCTTTCACAATGCCGGATACGGCATCCTGCAGATTCATGGTTCCTCGCTCCGTTTCTCCTCCTGCCGCCGGGCGTAGTCCTGCAGGCAGCGGAAGGTCTCTGCGCTGATCACATGCTCCAGCCGGCAGGCGTCCGCCGCCGCGGTCTCCGGCGTCACCCCGATGCGGGTGAGCCACCGGGTCAGGAAACAGTGGCGCTCATAGATCTTCCGGGCCACCGTCTCCCCCGCCTGAGTCAGCTCCAGGCGGCCGTCGCTGTCCATCTCCAGCAGGCCGTCCGCCCGCAGGATGGACACCGCCCGGCTGACCGACGGCTTGGAAAAGCCCAGGTGCTGGGCCACGTCCACCGAGCGCACCGTGCCCCGCTCCTCTCTCAGGATCAGGATCGCCTCCAGATAGTCTTCGCCCGATTCATGCAGTGCCACAGCCCATCATCTCCTTACGGTCGTCTCTCCGCCCGGGGCGGCTTTTTGTTTTATGGTATCATATTTTCCGCCGCCGCGCAAGGATCTGCGCACATCGGGCCGCTGCCCTCTTTACTTTCCCGGCAAAATCCTGTATATTATTGCTGGGAAGGGCCCATTGCCCTTTCCTGTCATTTTCTTCCGGCCCCAGCGGCCGGATAGGCAGCCTTTTGTAAGGGAGGTAACTTTCTTATGCAGCTTGAATTGAGCAGCAAGCAGTTCCGGCGTCTGCTGGATCTGGTATATATCGGCAACTGGGTGCTGAACTCCACCCGGGGGGACGAGCGCTTTGCGGACTACGACCAGGTGGAGAGCCTGCTGTTCGCCAAGGCGGCCCTGGAGGGGATGCCCCAGCTGGCGGAGCTCTATCAGGGGGAGATCGTCCCCTCCAAGGCCTTTGTAGAGGGCGGCATCCACGAGGCCATCATGGAGTATGAGAACAACGTGTTCTTCGACATCCTGGCCGAGGATCTGGCCCGCCGGGACATGGACGACGCCCCCATCGACGAGAGCAACTACGACGAGCTGACCAGCCGCATCGACGCCTATATCGCCGAGTTCGAGGAGCACGGCACCGATAATATCCTGGTGGATATCGATACATAAGCCCGGCGAAAACCAAACCAGCCGCCCGGAGGTCTCCGGGCGGCTGGTTTTTCTTGTGGTGTATAGCTACCGTAGGGGCCGCTGTCCTCAGCGGCCCGCAGCAAAAC
>CAVJLQ010000089.1:2288-5172 GCA_963650435.1 Alloprevotella sp.
GAGCTGACCAGCCGCATCGACGCCTATATCGCCGAGTTTGAGGAACACGGCACCGATAATATCCTGGTGGATATTGATACCTGAAAACAAGGAAAAAGCAAAAACCAGCCGCCCGGAAAGCCGGGCGGCTGGTTTTTCTTGTGGTGTATAGCTACCGTAGGGGCCGCTGTCCCCAGCGGCCCGCAGCAAAACGGCCTTCTTTACTGGACTGTTACCTTGCCGTCTGTAAAGGTGCTCGCGTCGGAGCTGTAATACTCCACATAGAAGCAGTACAGCCCGGGCTCCTCCACAGTAAAAGTGTGGCTTTGCTCCTGCTCGTGGTGCGTCTCTGCCTCCATAAAGGCACCGTCTTTGACCGCTCCGAATTGGAGATAACACACATCGCTGGCCGTCAACCGGATCGTCACCGTATCCCCGGCCGCCAGTTCAAAGCCATCTTTTCCTGCCGGATGCAGCAGGATCATGCTGCCGGCACCTAAGGCGATGTCCGCAAACGCTCCGCTTTCATCCACATCCAGTTCCGTGATCCTGACAGGCATCATGGGAAGGGTGTCAGCATCTACAAGGGTGGTGCTCCCCCGCACCGCCTGTTCCTGTGCCCGCAGCAGCTCCTGCTCATACTTTGCCGCCTCCCGAGCGGATAGGACCAGGATCTCTTTTCCTGTTTCGTCCAAATAGTGGACGGTTCCATCCTCATCTCGCACTTCAATGCGTCCGGGCATAGCCGCGACCTCCTCCAGCAGGGCTTTCTTCTCCCCCTCGCTCATGTTCCCAGTCAAGGCAAAGCCTCCCCACTTGCAGATCGCCGCCGCTCCGGCAGAGATGCACAGAGCCGCCGCCAGCACTGCGGCCACCAGTCCCGCTCTGGATGCCCGCTTCATTGTACGAGACTGCGGAGCCGCCTCTCGCAGCTTTCTTCTCACTCCCGCCTTGACCTTCCCGGCGGAACCCAGCTCCATTTCCTCCAGCTCCAGCGGAGCATCCTCTAAACGGTCCATTAGATCGGATATCCTAATCTTCAACAGTATAGCCCCCTTCTATCAGTACATCCTTCAGCTTTTTTCGTCCCCGGTGGAGCTTAGTTTTTACGGTGGAGGGGTTCATTCCCATCTCCGCCCCGATCTCTGCAACGGTCTGGTAAAAATAATAGTAGCGGCAGAAGATCTCCCGCTCCGGCTCCTCCATGGTCAGAACGGCGCGGCGTATATACCGGGCCTGCTCCCGCTCCTCGAAGTCCCGCTCAATGTTCTCCCCAGAGATCACTATGAGGTCATCCTCCAGGGGGAGCTCCATCCCCCGCTTCCGCATAAGCTCTTTCGTCTTGTTCCGGGCCACGCCCCCAAGATACGCCTTGATCTTTCCGGTGCACACGTGCTCCGCATTGGCCCAGAGGGTCAGAAAGACATCCGAGGCCAGCTCCTCAAGGTCGTCTCCTGTTGCCGCGGCCCCGCTGACCCGGTAAATAACCGTGTTCACATAGGAGGCATACCGGTCGATAAACCACTCCAGCGCCCGCTCGTCCCGGTGCTTCAGCCTTTTTAACTGCTTTTCTTCCTCCACAGCTTCACCTTCTTTCTCTGCTTCATAAACGGCCGTCACCTTTCATATGGCATTTCAGGGGCCATCGGTTTCAAAATTCACTTCAAATTTCAAAAAAGCAGCGCTGAGATATCTCAGCGCTGCTTTTTTATATAATTTCCCCTCAGCCCTTTTTCCGCAGCAGGAAGGTGATCAGAAACCACCCGGCCAGATACAGGGTGATGGCCGCGCCGGCGGAGGAGCCGATATAGTAGGAGGTCATCAGCCCCGCCACCCCGGCGCACACCGCCGCCAGCAGGGACAGGATGTGGTACTGCCACATATTCCGGGCCAGGTTCCGGGCGGAGGCCGCGGGCAGCACCAGCAGGGAATTGATCACCAGCAGGCCCACCCAGGTCATGGACACGGTGACCACCACGGCGATGGCCATGGAGAACACCGTCTCCTGCCAGAACACCTTGATGCCCCGGCTATCCGCCAGGGCAGGGTGTACGGCGGAGAGCATCAGCTGATCAAAGGACAGCCCCCACAGGGCCAGCACCAGCACCAGGATCAGGGCCAGCAGGCCGATCTTGGCCGGCTCCACCGACAGGATGTCGCCGATGAGCAGGTTGTTGAATTTGGTGAAGGAGCGCCCGTTCAGGGTGGACAGGAAGATGCCCAGGGCCACGGCGGTGGAGGAGAACACCCCGATCACCGTGTCGCTGGCCATGGCGGTGCGCCGCCGCACCAGATTGAACAGCAGGGCGAACACCAGGGCGAAGAGCACCGCCGCCCAGGTGGGCTCGTTAAAGCCGCACAGGGCCCCGATGGCCATGCCGGTAAAGGCGGAGTGGCCCAGGGCGTCGGAGAAAAAGGACATCCGGCTGTGCACCACCATGGTGGACAGGATGCCGAACAGGGGGGAGATGACCAGCACCGCCAGCAGGGCGTTCTTCATAAAGTACATAGAGCCGGGCTGCGCCCACTCAAAGGGCAGCAGGTCCACGATGGCATACCAGAGATTCACCGCTGACCGCCCCCTCTCCCCATCTTCAGATGGAAGGTCTCGTAAAACTCGGGGGAGGTGAGGACCTCCTCCGGCGTGCCCGCCTTCAGCACCTGCTTTTTCAGCAGGATCACCTTGTCGGCGTACTGCTCCAGGGTGGCGAAATCGTGGGTGGACAGGAAGATGGACAGGTCATACTGGGTGCGCAGCTCGTCCAGCATCTCCAGCAGCTGGTGCTCCCCCTCGATGTCCACGCCGGACAGGGGCTCATCCAAAATCAGGATGTGGGGCACCGGCTCCAGGGCCAGGGCCAGCAGCACCCGCTGGAGCTGGCCCCCGGACAGGGCCCCCATAGGC
>CAVJLQ010000090.1:0-5151 GCA_963650435.1 Alloprevotella sp.
CCCGGATGCCGTTTTTAGAGATTTGTCCCGAACAGCTTGTACATACTAACACACCTGCCCTGAAAAAGCAAGCCCTTTTCACAAAAAAACCAAAAAATTTTCCTGCCCCGCCCGGAAGGGCGGGGCAGAGCTGCTCATCCCCGGCCGGGGATGAGCAGCTCTGGATCGGCGACCACCATCAGCTCATACAGCTGGGTCAGGGCGTTCCAGGTCTGTATCTCCATGATACCTGTCTCAGTCAGACCCGCCCGGCGCTGGAGCCAGCGGACGTTGGCTACCGAGGCCGCCCCGTGGTGGCCGTCGGCCACATCGGGCTGGATCCCTTCCAGCAGGGGCAGCAGGGCCTGGAACATGGCCTGAGGGACCTTCATGTAGCCGTGGAGCGTATTGGGCAGGGCGTTCCCGGCGGAGGGGAAGCCGCGCAGGACCCGGGGGTTGGGGTCATATCCGTCCAGGCCCAGGATCGCCTGCCGCACGGCCTCCAGCGTGCCGGGATCTGCCGTGCCGGTCACCGGAGGATACAGCTCCTGCTGAAAGCGCATCACCGCGCGCTGGGTGGCCGGGTCGTACCGGCCGTTGGTCTCCAGCGGGGGAAGGAAGGGGTACTGCCGGCGCAGCCGGTTCAGATCGTGCTGAAGCCGGAGCACGGCGGGATCGGGAGCGGGTATGGTCATTGCATCAGCCCTCCTGACTGTTTTCCTGATAGGCCTGGTTGGATTGGAGCGCCACATAGAGCCGCTGGTAGCGGCTGTGGATGGCCTCCCAGGTGACGGGGCCGGCGATGCCGTCGGGCGTCAGGCCGTACTGCCCCTGGAAAATGCGGACGGCCTCCGCCGTGGCCGGGCCGAAGCTGCCGTCTGTGGCGACGGGCAGCAGGGCCTCACTGTACTCCGCCAGCAGGGCCAGCATATACTGCAGGATCTGCACGGAGCCGCCGGAGTCCCCCTGGCGCAGGGTCCCGGGGAACTGAAAGCTGGGCGCGTACAGCCGGTGCCCCAGGCTGGCCAGCTCCGCCAGCTGGGTCACCCCCACATACATCCGCAGCACCTTGTACCAGGTGGCTTTGCCCACGATGCCGTCGGGGGTGAGGTTGAAGATCCGCTGGAAGGTGCGCACCGCCTCCTCCGTGGCCTGGTCAAAGACGCCGGTGGTGGGCACGATGGGGATGGCGGGGTAGTTCCGGGCGATGCGGTCCAGCCCCGCCTGGAGCCAGAACACCTCCTCGCCGGCGGCGCCCAGGCGCAGGGGATAGCCGGGGTAGGAGCGGGCCACATCCCGGATGGGGGCGTCCGTGACCAGCTCGATGTCGCTGCCGTAGTACCGGCGCAGGATGTCCATGGAGCTGTAGCCCTGCTGGGCCAGCTCCTGGCTGCCCCACTGGGACAGGCCGTCGCAGGTGGAGGTGGTCCCGTTGCAGAATTTGGCGCTGAGGGGCTCGATGAAGCCCTGGCGGCGGATGTAGTCGTCGAACAGCTCATCCACCAACAGGCTGATGTTCTCGAAAATGTTCCGGTCGGGGATGAACTTCTGGTCATAGGCGGTGGTGGAGGTGATCTGAAAATCATAGCCCTGGCTGTGGTAGAACTCCGTGAACACCCGGTTCAGTGCGAAGGAGGTGATCGCCAGGATATTGGCCCGCAGGGCGGAGGGCTCCCAGGTGGGGTAGATCTCGCTGGAGGCCACATTTTTGATGTAATCCGGGAAGGATACGGTCACATTCTCCGCCCACTGGCTGGGCGCCCCCAGGTGGACGGTGATGGTCTTCGGGATGTACGGCAGTGCGGCGATGGGCATAGGCGCACCTCACAGGTCGTGGGGGGGCGTGGTGCGGCTGTCCCGCTGGGTCAGGTCCGCCTGGCCCTGCTCCAGGGGCGGCAGGCGGAAGTCCTGCACCGTCTCCACCCCCGGAAAGATCTGCACATCCCTGGCCTGACGGATGCCGTAGCCGGAGACCTCCACCCAGATGTCGCACAGGGCGAAGGGCGGGGGCGCGCCGGGGATCGAGGGCGAGCCGCTCTGGGCCATGGAGGGGGTGGTGATGATAACGGGCTGGATCAGTCCGCTGCTGTCCGTCTGCTGCACGCTCAGCAGGTCATATTTTCCCGAGGGAGTCAGCTGGATCACGATGACGGTGGCCCCGGACAGGGGCAGCTCCGCCGCTGAGGTGAACACTCTTACCTGAAGAGAACCGGATGCCGGCATAAGATCACTCCTTGGGCATGACGCCGTTTTTACGCCATCCTATGTATCCAACAGGGAAAAAATACCGGAAATTTGAAATTCGGACTACCCCTTTCCGGCAGAATGTGGTATACTTCTGCTGAAAAGACAAACAGCCGAAGGAGGCCGTACTATGAGATGTCCGTTCTGCGCCAACCCCGAGAGCAAGGTGGTGGACTCCCGCCCCGCGGACGAGGGGGCCAGCATCCGCCGCCGCCGGGAGTGCCTTGCCTGCCACAAGCGGTTCACCACCTATGAGATGATGGAGTCCCTGCCCCTGATGGTGGTCAAGAAGGACGGCAGCCGTCAGAGCTTCGACCGGAACAAGGTGCTGTCCGGCCTGATCCGGGCCTGTGAGAAGCGGCCCGTCTCCTTCGACACCCTGGAGGGCATCGTCAACGAGGTGGAGCAGGCCCTGCAGAACGAGCTGAAGCAGGAGATCAGCTCCGCCGAGATCGGCGAGCTGGTCATGGACAAGCTGAAGAAGGTGGACCAGGTGGCCTATGTGCGCTTCGCCTCGGTCTACCGCCAGTTCAAGGACATCGATACCTTTATGGCCGAGCTGAACAAGCTGCTGGAGGACCAGTGAAAGAGTCAATGTGCCCCGCCCGGCATTGCCGGGACGGGGCTGTTGTCTTATAGGAACCGTTTCATCTGCTGGATATTCTGCTCCTCCGCCTTCAGCAGCTGCTGCCCCAGAGCCACCAGCTCGCCGTCGGCCCGGCCGGCCAGCTGGTGCAGCCGCCGGGTCATCTGCACGGTGCCCATGGTGCTGCCCCGGATCATCATCTCCGCCAGCTTTGTGGTGCTGGGGTCGGCGGCGGCCTGGGCCCGCAGCATGGCTCCGGACATGGCAAGGGCGGCGGTGCCCGGCCCCTTCAGATGCTCGCCCCGGCGCTTGGCGTAGGCCTGAGAGCGGGCGGCGATGGCCCGGTACTCCCGCAGCTGGTCGCTGAGGGCCTGCTCCATGGCCCGGCTCTGGGGCAGCGACAGGGCGTGGGGGATCGTGCCAACCCCCATGGCGGCGTTTTTGTGGATAAAATTCAAAAGTGTCTGATCGGCATTCATATGCATCCCTCCCTTCGTTATCCTGTGCGCGGACAGACGCGCCATGCGCGAGAGATCATGGCAGGATACGATGACCTTTTCTGCTGAAAAATGGCAGAAAAACAGAGGGCATGTTGTATAGAGCGGGGAAAATATCCGTCCGCCCTTGACGGACACAGGAAAAAGCAGGTATACTTTTTTCAATGACCGGTCACAGCGCGGGGGTCGAGACGGCCCCTTCTGCGCGGCCGATGAAAGGAGCCTTCCCATGGGATACACCAGAGAAGACATTATCCGGATCGTCCGGGAGGAAAAGATCGAGTTCATCCGTATGCAGTTCGTGGACATCTTCGGCCAGCTGAAGAATGTGGCCATCACCGCCAGCCAGCTGGAGAAGGCCCTGAACGACCAGATCATGTTCGACGGCTCCTCCATCGAGGGCTTTACCCGCATCCATGAGTCCGACCAGTGCCTGTACCCCGACCTGAACAGCTTTGCCATCCTGCCCTGGCACAGCGTCCACGGCAAGGTGGCCCGGCTGATCTGCGACGTGTACAACACCGACGGCACTCCCTTTGTGGGCGACCCCCGGGGCGTGCTGCGCCGGGTGCTGAAGCGGGCGGAGGACATGGGCTACGACACCTTCAACATCGGGCCGGAGCTGGAGTTCTTCCTGTTCGAGCAGGACGAGCAGGGCCGCGCCACCACCAAGACCCGGGACGAGGCGGGCTATTTCGACCTGGGCCCCCTGGACAACGGCGACGTGACCCGGCGGAAGATCTGCGTGGAGCTGGAGAAGCTGGGCTTTGAGATCGAGGCCAGCCACCACGAGTGCGCCCCCGGCCAGCACGAGATCGACTTCAAATACTCCGACGCCCTGGACGGCGCGGACAAGATCATGACCTTCAAGCTGGCGGTGAAGATCATCGCCCAGAAGACCGGCCTGCACGCCACCTTTATGCCCAAGCCCATCTTCGGCATCGCCGGGTCCGGGATGCACATGAATATGTCCCTGTTCAAAAACGGCGAGAATGTGTTCTACGACCCGGAGGGGGAGTACGGCCTGTCCAAGACAGCCCTGTCCTTCATCGCCGGCATCCTGGAGCATGTGAAGGGCTTTACCGCCATCACCAACCCCCTGGTGAACTCCTACAAGCGCCTGGTGCCCGGGTATGAGGCCCCCTGCTACAAGGCCTGGTCGGCCTCCAACCGCTCGGCCCTGGTGCGCATCCCCTCCGCCCGGGGCAAGTCCACCCGGGTGGAGCTGCGCAGCCCCGACCCCTCCTGCAACCCCTATCTGGCGGTGGCCGTGTGCCTGGCCGCCGGACTGGACGGCATCCAGCGGGGCCTGACCCCGCCCCCCAGCATCACCAGCAACATCTACGAGATGGACGAGGAGGCCCGCCGCGCCTGCGGGATCGAGGGCCTGCCCGGCACCCTGAAGGAGGCGCTGGAGGCGCTGGAGGCCGACGCCCTGATCACCGGCGTATTGGGGGAGCACGTCACCCGGCAGTACGTCACCGGCAAGCTGAAGGAGTGGGAGGAGTACCAGACCCGCGTGTCCAGCTGGGAGCTGGAGAAGTATCTGGTCACCTATTGATCCGTTCCGCATATATGCGTAGACCCCCGCCGCCTGCATCCGCAGGCGGCGGGGGTCTCTGTATAAACCGCTGGCGGGCGGATGGGGACATCCGCCCCTGCGGGGAGGGGGAGAAGGAGATCTCCGTAGGGGCGGCCTGGGGCCGCCCGGGGGGAGATAAATGGGTGCGTTCTTGAGATGATCTTTCGTAGGGCAAGGGCTCTGCCCTTGCCGGATATGGGAGGGGGGGAACGCTCACCCGCCCAGTTTTTCACCCACCAGTGCCATCTGCTCCGGCGTGGGGG
>CAVJLQ010000091.1:0-5670 GCA_963650435.1 Alloprevotella sp.
GTAGTACACCAGCAGGGCGAACACCCAAGCCACCGCGGCGTACATCAGATAATAGGCCGCCGCAGCGCCCGCGAGCTGAGCCGCGGCCACAGCCACGATGCCGCCGATGCAGGTGACATAGATCAGCAGATAGTTGGCTTTGCGGGGCAGGAGCCGCACTTCCCGTCCGGCCAGCGTCACCGCGCCGCCCTTCTTCTCCAGCGCCAGGGCCAGAGCAGCCACCAGGACCAGAGCGATGACCGTCAGCGCCGTATACAGCAGCCGTCCGCCGGAGGTGCGCACCAGCCACAGCCCCACCGCCGCGAACCCGGCGGCGATACCGGCCAGGAAAAACTCCCGCTGATACAGGTAGTAGATCAGGGCAAGCCCCGCCCAGGCGGGCACCAGGATAAACAGCATCCGCACACCGGCGGCGTTGAAGGCGATGACCACATAGCCGCACACCGCAGCCGCGCCGCAGGCGGCGGCCAGGGCCACGGGCAGGGACAGTCCGCCGCTCTCCTTCCGCAGGCGCAGCCCGGCCCAGACCAGGCAGGCGGCCGCACCGGCCAGGCCCACCCAGCGGGCGGCCCGCAGGACGTGCATGATCATCTCCGCCGCGGCAATGCCGCTGTCGGTCACGCGGAAGTTGATATAGTATTTGTTCACCATCAGCAGCAGGAACTCCAGCACGATGGCCCCGGCCACCCACAGCAGCCCGCGGTTCAGGGCCGAGTCCTCCTGATGCTGACGCGCTTTCTTCTGATCTTTATCCATCAAAAACCATTCTCCTTACCAGAGCTTTCCGCCGAAGGTCTCTCCAGCAGTCACCCAGTCGAGTTTATATTTTATCAGATACCCCCCTTTTTTGCAAGACAAAAAAAGGAATCTTAAAAGAAAATACATAATTGCCCGGATATGGCAAAGCGCCGCCCCTAACGGGGCGGCGCTTTGTGATCGTATGTTCAGTCTTACGCGCCGAAGAACCGGTCGTGGATGGCCTGGACGGCCCGGTCGGCGTCCCGCTCGTCGATGAGGACGGAGACCTTGATCTCGCTGGTGGAGATCATGTGGATATTGATGTTCTCGCTGTACAGGGCCTCGAACATCTTGGAGGCCACACCGGCGTTGTTGGCCATGCCGGCGCCCACGATGGAGATCTTGGCCACCTGCTCGCTCAGCTCGATGTTGTGGAAGCCGATGGACTCCCGATGCTCCTCCAGCACCTGGGCGGCCCGCTGGGCGTCGCTCTTGGCCACGGTGAAGCTGATGTCCTTGGTGTCGTCCCGGCCGATGGACTGAAGGATCAGATCCACGTTGATGCCCTCCCTGCCCAGGAGAGAGAAGATCTTAAAGGCGATGCCCGGGCGGTCCTGCAGGCGCACCAGGGCCAGACGGGCCACGTTCTTGTCCTTGGCCACGCCGCTGACGTAGGATTTTTCCATGGATTTGACTACCTCCTTAACTTTGGTGCCGGGGTTCCCGCTGAAGCTGGACAGCACCTCCAGATTGACATTGTAGCGCTTTGCCATCTCGACGGAGCGGTTGTGCAGCACCTGGGCGCCCAGGCTGGCCAGCTCCAGCATCTCGTCAAAGGTGATGGCGTCCAGCTTCTTGGCCCCCTTCACATGGCGGGGGTCAGCGGTGTACACGCCGTCTACGTCGGTGTAGATCTGGCACAGGTCGGCGTGGAGCACGGCGGCCAGAGCCACGGCCGAGGTGTCGGAGCCGCCCCGGCCCAGAGTGGTGATGTCGTCATACTTGTTGATGCCCTGGAAGCCGGCCACCAGCACGATCTTTTTCTTGTCCAGCTCGGCCTGGATGCGCTCGGTATTGATCTTGCGGATCCGCGCGGAGCTGTAGTGGGTATCGGTGCTCATCCCCGCCTGCCAGCCGGTAAGGGAGATGGCCTGGTAGCCCATGGCCTCGATGGCCATGGCACACAGGGAGATGGAGATCTGCTCGCCGGTGGACAGCAGCATGTCCATCTCCCGGCGGGACGCCTTGGGGTTGATCTCCTGGGCCTTGGCGATCAGGTCGTCGGTGGTGTCCCCCTGGGCGGACAGCACCGCCACCACGCTGTGGCCCTTGCGGTAGGTCTCCGTAATGATGCGGGCCACATTGCGGATACGGTCGGCGTCGGCAACGGAGCTGCCGCCGAATTTCTGTACGATAAGTGACACGGTTCGTACCTCCTGTGGGAAATATTCCTGCTCTCCGCCCCTGGCGGAGGGTGATCTTCTGCTTACTCCAGCACCCGGAACAGGGAGCGTACCTCCAGCCCGGCCAGCAGCCGCTCCAGCTGCTCCTCGTTCATGGGGGCGGTGAGGAAGGCCTTCTCGCCCTCGGGCGCGTTGTCCCGGCTGAGCAGCTGCACCCCGGCGGGGGCGGCGTCCGCCCGCACATACCAGCGGAAGGACAGCTGCGCGGGGGAAGCCAGCAGCTCTGCCCTGCCCTCGGTCCAGCGGTTGCGGCGGTCCCGCTTGGGGTCCCGGGCGATGTCGATGATGTCCCCCACCACGGCGGAGGCGGTGGGCAGCTTGCCAGCGCCCCGGCCATAGAACATCACGTCGCCCACGGCGTTGCCCGTCATAGCTACGGCGTTGAACACGTCCTCCACCCCAGCCAGGGGGTCGCTGTCGGGCACCAGGTGGGGGGCCACATAGGCGCACACCTGGTCCCCCTGGCGGATGGCCCGGCCCAGCAGCTTGATGCGGCAGCCGCAGCTCTCCGCGTAGGACACGTCCTCCAGCGCCACGCCCCGGATGCCCTGGGTGGGCACCTGTGCGGGATCCACGTTCCGGCCGTAGGCCAGATCCGCCAGGATGCAGATCTTGCGGCAGGCGTCGTGGCCGTCCACGTCGGCGGTGGGGTCCTTCTCGGCATAGCCCAGCTCCTGGGCCTCGGCCAGGGCCTGCTCAAAGGTCAAGCCCGCCCGGATCATCCGGGTGAGGATGTAGTTGGTGGTGCCGTTGAGGATGCCGGAGATCTGGCTGATCTCGTTGCCCGCCAGGCAGTTGGTCAGGGGGCGCAGCACAGGGATGCCGCCGCCTACACTGGCCTCGAACAGATAGCTCACGCCCTTTTCCCGGGCCAGCTGCAGCAGCTGGCAGCCGTGGGAGGCCACCAGCTCCTTGTTGGAGGTGACCACGCTCTTGCCCGCCTTCAGGGCCCGGACGGTGTAGTCCAGGGCCGCGCCGACGCCGCCCATGACCTCCACCACCACGTCCACCTCGGGGTCGTCCTCGATGAAGGAGAAGTCCCGGACGAAGCGCTCCTGATAGGGGCTGCCGGGGTAGTCCCGGCGCACCAGGATGTATTTCAGCTCCACCTGCTGACCCACCCGCTGGGCGATCAGCTCCCGGTTCATGGTCAGCACCTCGGCCACGCCGGTGCCCACTGTTCCAAAGCCCAATAACGCTACATTGATCATAAAATCTTTCCTCCGATCTTCCGCCCGCCGGCGGGCCGTGTCCCGTTCGCTCCGTCAGCCCGCCAGGATCTCGCACTTGATGACGCCGGGGGCCTCTCCGGCCCGGGCCAGCAGCTCCTCCAGGGAGCTCTGCAGGGCAGAGGTCTCCGCCGTCACGGTCACCACGGCGCAGCCGTTGACGGGGATGTTCTGGTTGATGGTCAGCACATTCATCCCTGTGCCGGCGAAAATATTCAGCACGCCGGACAGGATGCCCGGCTCGTCCTTCAGCATGGCCTGGAAGGTGACGATACGTCCGTGGAGCATATCGTTGAAGGGGTGGACCGCATCCTTATACTTATAAAAGGCGCTGCGGCTGATGCCCACAGCCAGGGCCGCCCCGTTCACCGTATTCTGCTCCCCGGTCTCCAGCAGGCGCTTGGCCTGGGCCACCTTCCGGAATATCTCCGGCATGGCAGAAGCCTCCACGATAAAATATTTGGCCGTATCGCTCATGTTCTTGAACCCTCCTTGCCGCGCTTTGTCTTTACTGCAAAGTCACTTGTTTTTCTATCGTGGCCTATTTTAGCACATACGGCGCCCGCGCGCAAGGCCGGAAATGATAGATCTTCTGCCTGTCTGCAATTCCTCTGTCTGTAAAATTCACACAAAAGCCCCGCCCTCACCCCCCTCTGGACAAACAGGGGCCGGAGGAGTAGAATAAGATGAAACGTCTGCTCCCGCCCCCGGCGGGGAGCATGGAAAAGAGGAGTTCCTTATGGACAAGAAAGAGATCATGCACCGCGTGGACCACACCATCCTGACCCCCACCGCCGGCTGGGAGCAGGTGAAGAAGATCTGTGACCAGGGCATGGAGTACCAGACCGCTTCTGTGTGCATCCCCCCCTGCTTTGTGCGCAAGGCCGAGGACTATGTGGGCGACCGGCTGAAGATCTGCACGGTCATCGGCTTTCCCAACGGCTACAACACCCCTGAGGTGAAGGTCTTTGAGGCCGAGGACGCCATCCGCGGCGGCGCGGACGAGATCGACATGGTCATGGACCTGGCGCTGGCCAAGGCCGGCGACTGGGAGGGCGTGCTGTATGAGATCCGCGCGGTGAAGGAGGCCTGCCGCGGCCGCATCCTGAAGGTCATCGTCGAGGCCTGTCAGCTGACCCAGGAGGAGAAGATCGCCGCCTGCCGGGTGGTGTCCATGTCCGGGGCGGACTTCATCAAGACCTCCACCGGCTTCTCCACCGGCGGGGCCACGGTGGAGGACGTAAAGCTGTTCCGGCAGCACATCTCCCCCGATCTGCGCATCAAGGCCGCCGGCGGCATCCGCACCTTTGAGCAGGCCCAGGCCATGCTGGACGCCGGGGCCGACCGCATCGGGGCCAGCGCCCTGGCCGCCTTGATGGAGGAGTAAACGCCGCTTTGATATCGCGCTTCGAGAGGGCAGGGCCTGGTCCCTGCCCCCTTTTATTTTGTCTGAACGGCCGGCCGGGCCGCAGCCGCCCCGTCCCTGTTCTCCCCCATGCCCTTGGGATCTCGCCCCCAGATCCGTTTTATTTTCCTTGACTCTTTTGTAATTTTAGTAACTTTTCCCGCGGTTTTCGCCAATTTTCGCCCTCGTACAGCTTTTGCCAAATATTGGGCATTTTTATGCAGTTCCTCCCCGCTCTCTGATACAATACAGCTGCCGGCAGATGTTCCGGCGCTGCCCGGACTCTGCCCTTCGGAGCCGCTCCGCCGGGTCCTCCATCCCTACGGCTCGGACCCGCGCGGCGCAGGAGATCTGTTTATAAGGGAGGAGCACACACATGAAATTCGATCCGCAAACCATGACCCTTTCTCTGGATCTGCTGGCCACCACCGGCTTTGGCTGCGCCATGGTCTATTTCGGCAAGGCCATCGTCCGCCGGGTCAGCGCCTTTCAGAAGTGGGGCCTGCCCGCTCCGGTCATCGGCGGGCTGATCGTGGCCGTCATTCTGAGCATCCTCAAGCACAACGGGATCTTCGCCATCGCCTGGACCACCACCATGAGCAGCCACCTGATGAACCTGTTCTTCACCTGTGTGGGCTTCGGCTTCAGCCGCACCCTGCTGGACCGGGGCAAAAGGTTCTGCGCCGGCATCGCCCTGTCGGTGCTGCTGCTGGTGCTGATGCAGGGCTTTCTCGGCATCTGGGTGGCCGAGGCAGTGGGGATGCACCCCCTGAACGGCATCCAGATCGGCACCGGCGCCTTGGCCGGCGGCGTGGGCACCACCTCTGCCTTCGGC
>CAVJLQ010000091.1:5680-21051 GCA_963650435.1 Alloprevotella sp.
GTGTACGAGAAGATGGGGGCCGAGGGGGCCACGGCCATCGGCGTGTCCTCCGCCACTTTGGGCATGATCATCGGCTCCCTCACCGGCGGGCCCATCGCCGTTCTTCTGATCAAGCGGCACAAGCTGAAGGCCGACTCCGCCGACCAGGTGCTGAAGGGAGAGGGGCAGGAGGAGGAGGCGCTCCTGGACCCCAACACCCTGCTGAGCACCGTGTGCATGATGACCATCATCGCCGCCTTCGGCATCCCCATCTATCTGCTGCTGTGCCGGATCCCCTACATCGAGATGCCCTATTTCATCGGCTGCCTGTTCGCCGGGGCCATCGCCCGCAACGTGCTGGAGGCCCTGCATGTGCCCATCCGCATGCCGGAGGTGGAGACGGTGGAGCACATCTCCCTGGACATCTTCATGGCCATCACCATCATGGCCATCGACATCACCAAGGTCACCAGCGCCGCCGGACAGATGATGGCCGTGCTGATCATCGTCACCATCGCCACCCTGCTGTTCACCTATTTCATCGGCTTCCGCATGTACGGCAGCGACTACAACGCCGCCTGCATGTGCGCCGGCCTGATCGGCATGGGCATGGGCTCCGGCTCCAACGCCGTGGCCAACGAGCGGGCCGTCATGGATGAATACGGCTACTCCCACATCGCCTGGATCCTGTACCCCGCCTTCTCCGTGCTGTGTGTGGACATCTTCAACCCCCTGTTCATGTCCCTGTATCCGGGCTTCATGGGGTTCTGACCCTCTGTTTCCTTTTTCCGACGAGCTTTCCTCCTCCGCCCCTGGTCGGGCCTGCGCCGTGCGTAGGCCCGATTTTTCTTGCCACCGCCCCGGTTTGGATGTAAAATACGGGACAGAGAATATCCGGAAAGGAGCCGCCCCATGGCCCAGATCATTCCCATCACCGACTTTGACGATCCCCGGCTGGACCCCTACGCCCGCCTGACGGAGAACCAGCTGCTGAACCGCGCCGACCCCGCCCATGCCATGTTCATCGCGGAGAGCCCCCTGGTCATCGGCCGGGCCCTGGACGCCGGCTGCCGCCCGGTGTCCTTCCTCATGGAGGAAAAGCACCTGTCCGGCAAGGGGGGCGAGGTGCTGCTGCGCTGCCCCGGGGACATCCCCGTTTACACCGCCGACGACAGCGTGCTGACCCAGCTGACCGGCTTCCACCTGACCCGGGGGATGCTGTGCGCCATGCTGCGGCCCCAGTACCCCCCGGCGGAGGAGCTGTGCCGCTCGGCCCGGCGCGTCGCCGTGCTGGAAAACGTGATGAATCCCACCAATGTAGGGGCCATCTTCCGCTCCGCCGCCGCCCTGGGCATGGACGCCGTCCTGCTGACCCAGGCGGGCAGCGACCCCCTCTACCGACGGGCCAGCCGGGTGAGCATGGGCTGCGTGTTCCAGGTGCCCTGGGCCTATCTGCCCCAGGGGGACTGGACGGAGCTGCTGCGGGAGCGCGGCTTTAAGACCGCGGCCATGGCCCTGCGGGAGGACTCCCTGTCCCTGAACGACCCCCGGCTCGCGGCGGAGGAGAGGCTGGCCGTGGTGCTGGGCACCGAGGGGGACGGTCTGGCCGACGGAACCATCGCCCGGTGCGACTACACCGTGCGCATCCCCATGTCCCACGGGGTGGACTCCCTGAACGTAGCGGCCGCCAGCGCCGTGGCCTTCTATCAGCTGGGTCTGATGAGCCGGCCCGGCAGCCATTAAAGTCTCACTCTTCAGCAAGGGCGCCGCCTGGGGCGGCGCCCTTGCTGTTTTGCACAATTTTTCCAGCTGGAATTTTCCGTAAATTACAAAACATTTTTGTTAATATACTGTTAATTTGTTGAAATTGCATTTGCTTTTCCCGTTCGGCGGTGCTATACTCCCCACGTAAAATGAATAAATGAAGGAACTCCTGCAAAGGCGGATGCTTTCAGCGCTCATTCAAGAGTCTGAAATTTTCCGTCTTTGTGCAGTCTTTCCGGGTTTGGAGGGCGATATTGGCATGAATAAGAAGAAGTTTCTCCTCTGCTGGGGGCTGATCACCCTCGCTCTGCTGGCCGGGGCGCTGCTGGTCCCCGCCTCCGGCGGCGGCGAGGCGATCCAGCCCGCCATGCGGGACGCGGTGCTGCACAGCGAGGGCCGCATCAGCCTGTTCGGACTGAAGGATGTAGACCCTGCCTTCATCTCCGCCATGGTGGTGTCGGGCACGCTGCTGCTGGCGGCGGCACTGATCCGGCTGCTGGTCATCCCCCGCTTCACGCTGGTCCCCGGGCGCCTTCAGCTGCTGCTGGAGACCCTGGTGGGCACCTTCGACGGTCTGGCCCGGGGCAACAGTCCCCACCGGAACAAATTCCTGGGGGCGTACATCTTCTCCGCGGGCGTGTACATCTTTGTGGGCACCCTGTTCGAGCTGTTCGGCTTCCAGGCCGTGGCGGTCACGGGGGCGTCGGTGGCTCTGCCCGCCCCCCTGTCCGATGTGAACGCCGCCATCTCCCTGGGGGTGCTGTCCTATCTGGTGATCCTGTCCGGCGGCATCGCGGGCAACGGCCTGCGGGGCGTGGGGATGACGCTGAAGGACTTCTCCCTGCCCCTGTCCATGAGCTTCCGGCTCTTCGGCGCCCTGCTCAGCGGCCTGCTGGTCACCGAGCTGGTCTACCACTACATTGCGCTGAGCTTTGTCCTGCCTGTGATCGTAGGCGTACTGTTCACCCTGCTGCACGCCCTGATCCAGGCCTATGTGCTGACTATGCTCACCTCGCTGTTTTACGGCGAGGTGTCCGAACCCCGTCCGAAAAAAGTCCCCAAAAAATCTTCTGCCGCCCAAACTGCTTGATCGATAGGAGGAACACCCATATGAAACGCTCTGTAAAAAAGTTCACCGCCCGTCTGGCGGCCTGTGCCCTGCTGATGCTGGCTGCGGCTCTGTGCGCCCTGCCCGCCTTCGCCGACGGCGCCGACAGCGCCGCCCCGGCCGAGACCGTTCAGACCGCCGCCGTTGACACCACCACCTCCGGCAAGGCCATGGCCAGCGGCATCGCCATCGGTGTGGCCGCCGCCGGGGGCGCTCTGGCCATGGGCATCGCCGTGGCCAAGTCCGCCGACAGCATCTCCCGCCAGCCGGAGGCCGAGGGCAAGATCCGCACCACGCTGATGCTGGGTCTGGTCTTTATCGAGACGGCCATCATCTACGCGCTGCTGGCCGTGATCCTGATCATCTTCGTGCTGTAAGGGGCTGGCTGTATGAATATCCCGCTGAACATCGACTGGCAGCAGATCCTGCTGCACTTCTTCAACTTCTCCATCCTCACCGGCGGGCTGTACCTGCTGCTGTTCAAGCCGGTGAAGGACTTTATGGAAAAGCGGAAGCAGACCTATGAACAGATGGACGCCCAGGCCCGGCGGACCCGGGACGAGGCCCAGCAGCTGAAGGCCCAGGCGGAGGAGAGTCTGGCCCAGCTGGACAAGGAGCTGGCCGAAAAGCGCTCCGCCGCCGAAAAGGAGGCCGCCCTCTATGCCCAGCAGCAGCAGCTGGCCGCCCGGCAGCGGGCCGATAAGCTCCTGGCCGACGCCCGGCTCCAGGCGGAGCAGGAGGGCAAGCGCATCCTGACCCAGGCCAACCGGGACGCCGTGTCCCTTGTGGAGAGCGCCATGGATAAGCTGGCCGACCGTCAGACCGGCCAGGCCTATGACACATTCCTGGCTGCCGCCGGAGAGGAGAGCCAACATGAACAACACGCCTGATCCCGCCCTGCTGCTCAGTCCCTGTCCCCCCACCGGGGAGCAGAAGCAGGCCATGGAGCAGGTGCTGTCCCGGCGGTACGGCCGCCCGGTGGTCCTGACCTGGCAGGAGGACCGGAGCATCTCCTCCGGCTTCCTCATCAAGCTGGGGGACGAGACCATCGACTGGACGGCCCAGGGGCGGCTGGAGCAGCTGAAGCAGCAGCTGTCCGCCCTGCCCACCGGGGCGGGCTCCGTCATCCCCCTGATCCGCGAGACTGTGGACCAGTGGCAGCCCCAGATCCAGGCCCGTCAGGCGGGCCGGGTGCGGGCTGTGGCCGACGGCATCGCTTCGGTCAGCGGCCTGCCCGGCGCCTCTTACGGCGAGGTGCTGCTGTTTGAAAACGGCGTGCGGGGCATGGTCCTGAACCTGAGTCAGGAGCAGATCGACTGCATCCTGTTCGACGATGAGTCCTCAGTGAGCGAGGGCAGCGCTGTATACTGCACGGGCAGGACCGCCGGTCTGCCCGTGGGCGAGGACTTTCTGGGCCGGGTCATCAACGCCCTGGGCGCCCCGGTAGACGGCAAGGGCCCCGTCACTCCCCAGGGCTACGCCCCCATCGAATCCCCCGCCCCTGGCATCGTGGACCGCCAGCCGGTGGACACCCCCATGGAGACGGGCATCCTGACCATCGACTCCATGTTCCCCATCGGCCGGGGCCAGCGTGAGCTGATCATCGGCGACCGGCAGACGGGCAAGACCTCCATCGCCATCGACACCATCCTGAACCAGAAGGGCAAGGACATGGTGTGCATCTATGTGTCCATCGGGCAGAAGGTCAGCTCCGTGGCCCAGATCACCGAGCAGCTGCGCCGCAGCGGCGCCATGGACTACACCATCGTGGTGTGCGCCGGCGCGGGCGAGGCCGCCTCTATGCAGTACATCGCCCCCTACTCCGGGGCCGCTATGGGCGAATACTTCATGGACCGGGGCCAGGACGTGCTCATCGTCTACGACGACCTGTCCAAGCACGCCATCGCCTACCGGGCCCTCAGCCTGCTGCTGGGCCGCTCCCCGGGGCGCGAGGCCTATCCCGGCGACGTGTTCTACCTCCACTCCCGCCTGCTGGAGCGCGCCGCCCGCCTGAGCGCCGCCCGGGGCGGCGGCAGCATGACCGCCCTGCCCATCGTAGAGACTCAGGCCGGGGACGTGTCCGCCTATATCCCCACCAACATCATCTCCATCACCGACGGCCAGCTGTTTCTGGAGAGCAGCCTGTTCTTCTCCGGCCAGCGCCCCGCCGTCAATGTGGGCCTGTCCGTCTCCCGTGTGGGCGGCGCGGCCCAGACAAAGGCCATGAAGAGCGCCGTGGGCTCCCTGCGGCTGGATCTGGCCCAGTACCGGGAGATGGAGGTGTTCACCCAGTTCTCCAGCGACCTGGATGAGGAGACCCGCAGCCAGCTGCAATATGGCCAGAGCCTGATGCAGATCCTCCGCCAGGGCCGCGGCAGCCCCATGAGCCAGGCCCAGCAGATCGTCACCCTGGTGTGCGCCACGGCCCACCTCTATCAAAAGCTGCCTCTGGAGCGGATCGCGCCCTTCCAAAAGGCCCTGCTGGCCGCCTTCGCGCAGCGGTGCGCCCCCCTGATGGACCGCCTGGAGCAGGGGCTGGCCCTGACGCAGGACGACCGGACGCAGATCCTGGAGCAGGCCGGACAGGCTCTGGAGCGGTTCCAGAGCGGCAGCGGGCGGTGATCTGATGGCAAGCACCAGCGAGATCCGCCGCCGCATCGCCAGCGTGCGGGAAACGCAGAAGATCACCCACGCCATGTATCTGATCTCTCAGGCCAAGCTGCGCCGGGCCAAAGAGGAACTGGAGCGCACCCGCCCCTATTTCAACGCCCTGCGCACGGAGATCAAGCGCATCTTCCGCGTGGACGAGAGCGTGGAGAGCCGCTACTTCTCCCCGGAGGACGCCGCCGACCTGGATCAGGGCACCTACGGCCTGCTGGTGATCACCGCCGACAAGGGCCTTGCCGGGGCGTACAACCAGAACGTCATCCGCCGGGCCCAGGCCATGATGGAGCAGCACCCGGATGTAAAGCTGTATGTAGTCGGGGAATACGGCCGCCGCTGGTTCCAGCAGAAGCACATCCCCATCAAGAGCAGCTTCCTCTACACCGCCCAGAACCCCACCCTCCACCGCGCCCGTGAGATCAGCTCCGTCCTGCTGGAGGGCTATGACACCGGGCGGCTGAGCAAGATCATCGTCATCTATACCGATTTGAAGAACGGCCTGGAGGAGTCTGTCAAGGAGACCCGGCTGCTGCCCCTGCACCGCCACCAGTTCGGCACCCCGGACGCGGAGCGGGCCATACTGCGGCCCTTCGAGTTCTCCCCCACCGTATCCCAGGTGCTGGACCACGTGGTGGGCAGCTATGTATCCGGCTTTATCTACAGCGCCCTGGTGGACAGCTTCTGCAGCGAGCAGAGCGCCCGCATGGCGGCCATGGACTCAGCCAACCGAAACGCCCAGGAGCTGCTGGATCAGCTGTCCCTGGAGTATGACCGCGCCCGCCAGGCCGCCATCACCCAGGAGATCACCGAGGTCTCCGCCGGGGCCCGCGCCCGGGCACGGCAGAAAAAGCGCACCGAAAAGGAGGGTGAGATCACATGAACCATGGGATCGTTACCGGGGTCTCCGGCCCTGTGATCGACGTGGAGTTTTCCCAGGGCCCCCTGCCCTGTATCAACGAGGCCCTTACCGTCCAGCTGGACGGCAGGCCCCTGACCATGGAGGTGGAGCAGCACCTGGAGGGCCGGGTGGTCCGCTGCGTGATGATGTCGGGCAGCGAGGGGCTGCGCCGGGGCATGGAGGTCACCGCCGCCGGACACGGCATCACCGTGCCCGTGGGCAAGGCCACACTGGGCCGCCTGTTCAACGTGCTGGGGGACACCATCGACGGGGAGGCCCCCATTTCCGCGGACACCCCCCGGTGGGAGATCCACCGCAAGCCCCCCGCCTTTGCCGACCAGCGCCCCACCGCCGAGATCCTGGAGACGGGCATCAAGGTCATCGACCTGATCGAGCCTTACCCCAAGGGGGGCAAGATCGGTCTGTTCGGCGGCGCAGGCGTGGGCAAGACCGTGCTGATCCAGGAGCTGATCCACAATGTGGCCATGGAGCACGGCGGCTACTCCATCTTCACCGGCGTGGGCGAGCGCAGCCGCGAGGGCAACGACCTCTGGAACGAGATGAAGGAGAGCGGCGTGTTCGACAAGACCGCCCTGGTCTTCGGCCAGATGAACGAGTCCCCCGGCGTGCGTATGCGCGTGGCCCTGTCCGGCCTGACCATGGCGGAGTACTTCCGTGATGAGGAGCACAAGGACGTGCTGCTGTTCATCGACAACATCTTCCGTTTTGTCCAGGCGGGCAGCGAGGTGTCCACTCTGCTGGGCCGTATGCCCTCCGCCGTGGGCTATCAGCCCACTCTGGCCAACGAGATGGGCGCCCTTCAGGAGCGCATCGCCTCCACCCGTGAGGGCTCCGTCACCTCCGTTCAGGCGGTGTACGTCCCCGCCGACGATCTGACCGACCCCGCCCCGGCCACCACCTTCTCCCACCTGGATGCCACCACCGTGCTCAGCCGTAAGATCGCCGAGCAGGGCATCTACCCCGCCGTAGACCCGCTGGAGTCCACCTCCCGCATCCTGGAGCCCGATGTGGTGGGCCAGGCCCACTACGACACTGCCCGCGCCGTACAGGAGACCCTTCAGAAATACCGCGAGCTGCAGGACATCATCGCTATTCTGGGCATGGAGGAGCTGGGGGAGGAGGACCGCCGCACCGTGGCCCGGGCCCGGCGCATCCAGCGCTTCCTGTCCCAGCCCATGCATGTGGCCGAAAAGTTCAGCGGCATCCCCGGGGTGTTCGTGCCCCTGCGCGAGACGCTGCGGGGCTTCCAGGCCATTCTGGGGGGCGATCTGGACGGCTGCCCCGAGTCCGCCTTCTTCAACGCCGGCACCGTGGACGACGTGGTGCGCCGGGCAAAGGAGGAGGGGCAATGAGCACCTTTCAGCTGGACATTCTGGCGGCCGAGGGGCCCTTTTTCAGCGGGGCGTGCGAGTCCCTTGTGGTGCCCACGCCGGAGGGGCAGCGGGGGATCCTGGCCCACCGGGCCAACATCATCTCCGCCATCGTGCCGGGCAAGCTCACCTTCCGCACGCCGGACGGACAGGAGCACCGCGCCGCCGTCTCCTCCGGCATGATCAAGGTGGAGGACAACACTGTGCTCATGCTGGTGGACTCCGCCGAGCGGCCGGAGGACATCGACGCCAACCGCGCCCGGCTGGCGGAGGCCCGGGCCCGGGAGGAGCTGCTGCAAAAGCGCAGCCTGCGGGAGTACCGCATGGCCGAGGCCAATCTGGCCCGCGCCCTGAACCGCCTGCGGGTGAGCCGGGGCTGAGCATGACCGTCTGTCCCCAAGCCGGGACGGCAGAAGGCGGAGCCCTGATCAGAAAACATAGACGCGCCCCCGCAGATGTTATCTGCGGGGGCGCACTGTTTACAGCCCTTTACGTGAGGATCTTTTGTTGGAACAAGGCGTTTTCCCGCAGCGCTGCGGAAAACAACGCTGTTCCGGATAAAGAGGCTCGGCGAGGGGCTGTTTTTCTTATAAGGATGCAGCAAAGGGCCGTCCCGGCTTTCACGCGCATGCTCATTTGCTCACCTCTTCTTTTCTTTCGCCGCGTCTGGCGGTAGCAGTCCGCTTTCCGCCCCTGTCTCGCCCTTCTCACAAATGACAGAAAAAATGCATCGCTTTCAAGTGGCTTTTTTGTGCTTTTTCACCTTTTCTTTTCAGAATCTTTATACATTCCGTATCCAAATCGCACAATTACAGACCTTTATGATCTTGGACTTCGACTTGCATCGCAAAGTCGCATTTTTTCTTGCATTTTTCTGTTTATACTTTTCGTTTTTGGTCAAAACATCAGTTTTAAGTTGTTTTTTTACGTTTTTTTAGCTTAGTTTTGTTGGTATTGCACATAGCCAGTGGACATTGTGTATCATTTTTTCTTCGTTTACGCCCCTTATTGTCGATTGATTTAATTTTAACAAATTAGTATAATGTTCATAAATGATTCATAATTTATTCAAAGTCCTTTTCCGAAGGCCGAAGTCCGCCAAATGACCCGATCATTTTCCGTCTCTGCTGCATATCATGGTGGCAGACAGTCCCCTGTCTTCCCGCTGGGCCGCATCTCACCGGGAGGGTCTTCCCGGACATGGAAACGTATTCTGGTCGTATCAATGTGTCGTTACATCAAACTTTATCCTATTTGACCGCAAAAGGAGGGAAGCCGCAGCCGCGTACACATCATCCATTCATCGACTTATCAGGAGGGAAGGAATCAAATGGAAATCACATTGACCGCATTACATTTTGTCTACCTGGCAGGCGTGATCGTCACTCTGGCGTGTATGATCGCCCGCAAGGACTGCGTCATCCCCTGCGCTGTGTTTACATTCCTGGCCGGTCTTGTCAACTCCGGCTCGCTGCTGGGCGGCGTGAATGCCAGCTATAACGCTCTGGTGTTCGCTGGCGGCGAATTCTTCAGCACCATCCTCACCATTTCCATCATGGTCATGATGGCCAAGCAGATGGGCGATATGGGCACCGACCGGGTGCTGGTCGCTCCTCTGGCCAAGCTGTCCAAGTCCCCCATGGTGATGTTCCTGATCCTGGGCTGCGCCATGGGTCTGGTCACCGCCCTGATCTGGCCCTCCCCCGCTGTCGCTCTGATCGGCGGCCTGCTGACTCCTCTGGCCGTCCGCGCCGGCCTGCCCGCCATCGGCGCCGCTGTCGCCATGAATATGTTCGGCCACGGCTTCGTGTTCGCCATGGACCCCATCATCCAGGGCGCCCCCGGCATCACCGCCGATACCGCCGGCCTGTCCAGCGCCACTGAGCTGATGTCCCGCGGCTGGCCCGTGTGGCTGATCGGCGGCCTGGTGGCTCTGGCTTACTCCTTCATCGCCTTCAGCCGCGACCTGAAGAAGAACAAGGAGCGCTACGACGCCGAGCGTGAGCTGCTGCTGTCCCAGGAGGTCGCTGAGGCCGAGGTCCACCCCATGGCTAAGTTCATGGCCATCTTCACCATCGTGGGCTTCATCATCGCCGTTGCCGTCGTCATGATCAAGGGCCTGACCGGCGGCGATGCCACCGCCGTCATCAACACCGCCGGCATCATCATCACCCTGGTGGGCGCCTTCATCAAGGACCGCTTCAACGCCCTGGACACCTTCACCGACTTTGCCCGTGACGGCTTTATGTTCGGCATGAAGATCTTCACCCCCGTGCTGTTCATCGGCGGCTTCTTCTTCATCGGCGGCTCCGGCATCGGCTCCATCCTGTCCGGTGAGTTTGAGCAGGGCGTTCTGATGGACTGGGCCTGGTGGCTGTCCGCTCAGGTGCCCATGAACAAGATCCCCGTGGCCATCATGTGCATGGTCATCGGCGCCATCACCGGTCTGGACGGCTCCGGCTTCTCCGGTCTGCCTCTGTGCGGCTCCATGGCTCTGGCTTTCGGTAATGCCTGCGGTCTGGATATTGCTCTGCTGGCTATGCTGGGCCAGCTGGGCGCCATCTGGGTCGGCGGCGGCACCTGCATCCCCTGGGCCGTCATCCCCGTGGCCGCCATGTGCGATGTGGATCCCACTGAGCTGACGCGGCGGAACTTCCTGCCCACCATCACCGGCTTGGTCGTGTCCACCATCGTGGCCATCATCATGCTGTAAGATCCTGTCCACTACAAGACCTCAAAGGCCGGCAGCTTTGCTGCCGGCCTTTTTGTGCGCCGCAGGCGCTCCGCGCTCCCCCTCATGGAAAAAGCGCTCCCTCCGCGGCGGTCTGCGGCGGAGGGAGCGTTTTTTTCTATTCATTCGAATGATCTTATCAGCAGGGCAAAGATCTGGGGGAACACCACCACGGCCCCCAGCAGGCGGCAGATCTGCAGCACCACCAGGTTTGTGCTGTTGGGCACGCCCAGGTCGGCGGCGATCAGGGCCATCTCTGTGGCCCCCGCGGGGGAGAGACTGAGCATCGACTCCCGCAGGTCCATGCGGAACACGCGGGAGATCACGCAGCCCATGACCACGCAGCACAGCACATAGCCAAGGCACAGGGCCACAGCGGGCACGATCATCTGTCCCACCTGCAGGATCTGCTCCTTTTTGATGCCCGCGCCGATGCAGCAGCCGGACACCACCTGGGCCAGCCGCCGCACCCACAGGGGCATGGGCGGGGTATCGGCCAGCAGCTTCATCACGATCACCGCGATCAGGGAAAAGCTCAGAGTGCCCGCGGGCATCCCGGACAGCTTGCCCACGATGCCCCCCGCCAAGGCCACGCCGCAGGTGGGCAGGAATTTGATCAGGCTGGCCTGGCTCTTTTTCTTCCCCCTGATGGGGGCGGACTGCTCCGGCGCGGGCGGATCCATCCCCATCATGCGGCTGGCCAGCAGGATGATAGAGGGCAGACAGCCCATGCCGAACACCATGCGCACAAACTGCATCACCGCCACCATAGAGGCATCCGCCCCCATGTCCATAGCCACCAGGGGCATGTCCGTCATGCCCCCGGGGGCGGCGCAGAACAGGCTGGTGAGCAGGTCGAGGTCGGTGATGCGGAAGATGAAAAAGCCCATGGCCAGATTCAGGACCAGCAGGCTCCCCATGACCATCAGATAGGGGCCGAGCACCCGGGGCAGGCGGCGCAGGTCCTCCTTCGTGACCATACAGCCGATGTACGCCCCGGCCAACGCCTGGGCCAGTACCCGGGTCTGGGGGTAGATATACGCCCGGCCGGTGGCCATATTCAGGAGCACCACGCCGACGATGGCGCCCACCAGCATCCCCCCGGGCACCTTCAGCTTCAGCATCAGAAGTCCCCCCGCGGCGGCCACGGCGACAGTCAAAACGATCCAAAGCACGCTTGTTTCCTCCTCACAGGGCCTTTTCAGGCCCCGGCATTAGAAAGGCCGGTCCCCGAAGGGACCGGCCTTTTGATCTTCTGTCAACAGGGAGGGGATCCCGTTCCGCTTACAGCTTGCCGATGGCAGCCTTGGCGGCGTAGAAGTTGTCGGCGGGGGTGTTCAGCTTGGCCACGCAGCCCGGCCCCAGCATCAGGCCGGTGCGGCCGGCGGCCTGCACAGCCTCACGCATGTGGCCTTCCACCTGGTCGGCGCTCATGGTGGCGAACTCCTTCTCGTTGATGCCGCCCAGGAAGCACTTGTCGCTCATCTTGCGGGCCTCGGCCATGGTGGGGGCGGACCAGCGGTCGTGCCAGTTGACGCACTGCACGGGGTAGTTGGCCATCAGGGACCACATGGTGTTGTCGCCGTGGATATGGACGACATTGAAGTAGGTCTTATCCTGGTAGGTGGAGATCACGTCCAAATCGTAGGGCACGCCGAACTCACGGTACTCGGCCTCGCTCATCAGGGTCAGCTGAGAGCACTGAGAGGCGAAGAAGAACCCGGCCACGCCGGCCTCCATGTTGGCCTTGCAGAAGTTCTTGTTTGTCTCGGCAATGGCCCGCAGGGCGGAGTGGACAACGTCGGGATGCTCCCGCATGTCGTCGAACAGACGGGGACCGGCCAGCTTCTTGGCCACGGTCAGGGGGGAGAACACGGTCTGGATGTAGGGGATGTCCTCGCCCTTCAGCTGCTTCTGCAGCTGCTGGGTGAACTGAACCTGCTTGCCGTAGGTGCCGTAGTAGGCGGGCAGGGGCTCGATGCGCTTCCAGTCGTCGATGGACTCGATGCCGAACTTGCGCTCCAGCGCGGGCTGGGTGTGGTTGCAGAAGAAGGTGACGCTCAGTCCGTAGTCCTGGGCGCAGTAGTTGCCGAAGGGCATCATCTTGATAAAGTCGAAGTCATACTCCTTGGTGATGCGGATGCTCTCCTCGGCCAGCTGGACGGGGTCCTGGTCCACATAGGGGATGTGGTACCAGATGCTCATAGGGATCTTATCGACCTCTTTTTTCTGCAGAGCCGCTTCAACTCTTTCTCTCTTAGTCATAGCAGATAGTTCCTTTCTGATTTTCCGTATATTATCCCGGAACAGCGCCCTGCGCCCCCCGGAACACGGGGAGCGCCAGGCGCAGAGAGGGGATCCGGTCTTGTATCCTTCGGTCCGGTCAGGCCTGAGCCTTGCTCTTCTTGACCTTGTTCATGATCGGGGGAACGACCAGGACCAGGATCAGCAGCACCACGAACACGATGGCGATGGGACGGGTGAGGAAATAGCCGAACAGGTCGCCCTTGGCCAGGATCTGGGCGCGGCGGAAGTTGGCCTCCAGGGTGTTGCTCAGCACCATGCCCAGGACCAGGGCAGCGGTGGAGAAGCCGAACTTCAGCATGAAGTAGCCAATGATGCCGAACAGCAGCATGATGTAAACGTCGTTGATGCTGTTGGCGATGGCGAAGATGGAGATGGTGGAGATGCCGATGACGATGGGCACCAGCACGTTGTTGGGCACCATGCTGACCTTAGCGAACTGCCGCAGCAGCAGGAAGCCGAACACGCCCATCAGGATGTTGGAGAACAGGAAGCCCATGAAGATAGAGTAGGTGGTGTCGGCATAGGTGGTGAACAGGGAGTTGCCGGGCACCAGGCCGTGGATCATCAGGCCGCCCAGCATGATGGCGGTGCAGGAGCTACCGGGGATGCCCAGGGTGAACAGGGGGATCATAGCGCCGCCGCAGGCCGCGTTGTTGGCGGACTCGGAGGCCGCGATGCCCTCCAGAGAGCCCTTGCCGAACTCCTCGGGGTGCTTGGACAGGTTCTTGGTCAGGCCGTAGTTCATCCAGGAGGCGATGCTGGCGCCGGCGGCGGGAACGAAGCCGATCAGAGCGCCCAGCACGGAGGAGCGGGCCCAGGTGGGGATCAGCTTCTCCAAATCGGAGGCGTGAGGCAGGCGGCGGCCGGACAGTTCAGCAGTCAGCGAGGAGTTCTGGCCCTTGGCGATGCCCTCTACCAGCACCAGCATCTGGGCCACGGCGAACAGGCCCACCAGCACGTTGGTGTAGTCGATGCCGTCCTCCAGGTACATGATGCCCATGGTGAAGCGGGGGAAGCCGGTGATGGAGTCCAGGCCGATGCAGCCCATCAGCAGACCGAAGCAGCCGGAGATCAGGCCCTTGGCCATGTTCTCGCCGGACAGGCTGCCGATCATGACCACGCCGAACATGGCCAGAACGAAGTACTCCAGAGCGGAGAACTTCAGAGACAGCTGGCCCAGAGGGGCGGAGAAGCAGATCAGGGCGATGGCGCCCACGATGCCGCCCAGAACGGAGGACAGGGTGGCCAGACCCACGGCCTCGGTGCCGCGGCCCATCTTGGTCAGAGCGTAGCCGTCAATGGCGGTGGCGGCGCTGGCGGCAGTGCCGGGGGTGTGGCACAGGGTGGCGGTGATGGAGCCGCCGTACACACCGGCGGTGTACAGGGCCACCATGATGATCAGAGCGGCAGAGTCGCTCATGCTGTAAGTAATGGGGATCAGCAGGGCAACACCGGTGGAGGGGCCCATGCCGGGCAGGATGCCGATAACGATACCTACTACAACGCCAACGAGCAAAGCAAACAGACACTCCGGCTGCAGCAGGATCTGCATTCCTCCTAAAACATGATTGAGCATAGATCAAATTCCTTTCTGTAGCTGAGATCAGAAGGTCCAGCGGAAGTACTTGCCGAAGATACCGATGCGGTAGATGGGCACCTTCATGATGATGACGAAGCCCACATAGCACAGGAGGGTGAAGATAACGGAGATCAGCAGGCACTTCTTCCAGCTGCCGCTCTTCAAATAGTACAGGACGCCGAAGATGAAAATGGGCGTGGCAACAAAGAAGCCCAGGAAACGGAAGCCCGCGATATAGGCCACCATGAACAGGTAAACGATCACGGGCATCTTGATCTGCTCAAGGGTAATGGGACACTTGGGGGTATTGGGATCGGCGCTCTTCTTCAGGCCGGTCCAAACCAGGGTCGCGCTGAGGATGCCGATAATGATGGCCAGTCCCTTGGGGTACAGGGCCGCCCCGGAGGGGTAGCCGCTGGCCGTCGCAAAGATCGCGGCGCTGGCCACGATCAAAAGCACGCCAAGAATGACGTCGCTGTTGATTTTCGATTTCATAGGACACTTCCCAACTTTACTTTGTATGAGTTCGGCTGAACGGGATCTGTGCGCGGCGCGTGCAGATCCCGTCCAGCCGCTGTGTTGATCAGATCAGGCGGGAGATCAGCCCTCGATCCCCCAGATATTCAGACGGTTCGTCAGCTGGCTGTTCAGCAGGTCATAGAAGTCCTGGCCGGTGGTGATGTGGCTCTGAACGCCCAGGGCGGCCAGCTGCTCCTGGTGCTCGGGACGCTCCATGGCCTCGACCATGGCGTTGGTCAGGATCTCAACGATCTCGGGATCGGTGCCCTTGGGGCAGCAGTAGCCGCGGGCGGAGTAAGCGGAGATGGCGCTGTCATAGCCCAGCTCGTAGATGGTGGGAACGTCGGGCAGGAAGGTGGAACGCTCGGAGTTGAAGACGACGGTGGCCTTCATGGTGCCCTCCTGAACGTAGGTGTACACGTCGCCCACGG
>CAVJLQ010000091.1:21061-30038 GCA_963650435.1 Alloprevotella sp.
CGATGAACATGGTGCGGCCGTCGGAAGCGGAGTCAACGGGGACCAGGTTGATCTTGCAGCCGAACTCCTTGCGCAGCCACTCGGTCATGGTGGCGTCGCCGTCGGTGATACCCACGGTCTGAACGGCCACGAACACGTCGTTCTCCTGAGCGTACTTGACGAAGCTCTCGAAGTCGGTGAAGCGGGTCTCGTCAGCGCGGATGGCCATCAGGTTGGGGTCGATGGCCTGGCTGGCCAGCAGGGTCACGTCGTCCAGAGTGAACTCACGGGGAGTGTCAGGATCGTACTTGCCCAGAGCGAAGTTGTGGTTGATGGCAGCCAGGGTGTAGCCGTCAGCCTCGGTGTTCTTGATCAGCTGGTTCCAAACCAGCCAGCTGCCGCTGCCGGGGGAGTTCTCGACTACGACGGGCACGCCCAGAACGTCAGACAGGGAGTTGGCCAGCAGACGGGCGCCCAGGTCGGTGCCGGAACCGGCGGAGAAGCCCACCAGAATGGTGATGGTGCTGTTGGGGAACTTGTCGGACTTGGTGCTGGTGGAAGTGCCGGTGGAGCCGGAAACGCTTCCGCTGGTGCTGGGCTCGTCCTTCTTACCGCAGGAACTGAGAGAAACAGTCATTGCAGCAGCCAGGGAAAGCGCAAGCAGTCTGGAAAAGAACTTTTTCATGTTTGAACCTCCGTGTGTTTTCTATCGCCGCTCAACTGTGTCGTTCTCACGCGGCAACCGCATTATAGCTTGAGGGAAAATAAATGTCAAGATGGCTATATATGCCTGTTTTCCCGCAGAAATATGTAGAAATCCCGCCAATAACTGTGAACGGACTGTAAACGCCCCCTCTTTCTCACGCCTGCGAAATCCGTTCCGATATTTGAAAAACGTTTAAAAAGGATTCCCCCAAAAACAAAAAAACTTCCTTCTTTTTTCATTAAGTTTGCGGACTTTTACATTGTTTCACGGTATTTTTGAAACCTGATTCTCATAGATGCGACGCAGGTGCCGATGTCTCTCGGAAAACTGCCAAAAAACAAAGGTAAAATTTTGTGCGTTTTTTCGTGAAAAATATTTTTGCCCAGTTTTGACCAGAACAGGAAAAAAATGTTTTGTCTCCTGCCCGTGATGAAGGGCCTCTCACCGGTCCGTGACCGGAAGGAGCTGCCCTCCCGCGGCCGGTCCCGGACCAGTCTGCTCTCTTTTGAAGTACACGGGGCAACACTGCTTTTAGAAATGCGGAGATCGGATGTCCACAGACGGCCGTTCTCTCCGATCGAATGGCTCGGGCGGGCGCCCCCTCCGCTCGGGCTCGGTCATGCCGCCCCGCACGCGCAGATTTGAGAACCGATATTAAAAATGAGGATCGGTCTCCTCATTTTCTCCCTCTGTACAGCCGGAAGTGTCGGGGCCGCCTCCCTTTTCTTTGTCTGTTTTTGACAGTTTGCCGTGCCGTATATCCCAGGTCAGCTATTACATATGATAAGATCCGGGCAGTTTCAGCCTTATTTGTTCGGTTTGGCACGGATCATGCTATGTATACTGAGGAAATGTTTGGGACGCATTTGCGCGCCCTCAAAGCTCGTTAAGATCGAACTGCAAAGGAGAATCGCAATGAATCGAACCGAAACACTGATCGCCATTCTGAAGGACCAGGTCGTTCCCGCCCTGGGCTGCACCGAGCCCGGCGCCGTGGCTTACGCCGTGGCCCGTGCCAAGGAGCTTTTGAATGGGAAAGTGGACTCCATGGTGGTATATGTAGATAAGAATGTGCTGAAGAACGGCATGGGCGTGGGCATCCCCGGCACCCCCGAGCGCGGCATCGTCTTCGCCTGCGCCCTGGCGCTGGAGATCGGCAAGTCCGAAAACAAGCTGGAGGCCTTGAAGGGCGCCACCCCCGAGTCCATCGACGCCGCCCGGAAGATCGCCGCCAGCGGCTGCATCGACCTGCGCCTGAAGGAGGACGCCCCCGGCCTGTATATCTCCGTGGACGCCAAGAGCGAAAACGGCGAAAGCCGCGTGGTCATCGAGGGCACCCACACCAATATCACTTATGAGGCGGTCAACGGCAAGGTGATCAAGCAGAGCGCCCCTCCGGCCCGCTGCGAGGACACCGAGGCCGGCTCCGGCATCCGCGAGGAGATCAAGAAGTATAACATCCAGGACCTGGTGGACTTCGCCAACAACGTCGCCGACGAGGACATCGCCTTCATGCAGGACGGCATCGATATGAACATGGCCATCGCCAGCGACGCCATCCAGCGCGGCCTGCACATCTGCAACACCATGCTGAAGAACGACTCCAGCCTGGCCGGCAAGGCCAAGGCCTACACCGCCGCCGGCAGCGAGAACCGCATGTCCGGCAGCCCCCTGCCCGTTATGAGCAGCGCCGGCAGCGGCAACCACGGCATCACCGCCATCATCCCCATCACGGTGATCGGCACCGGCCTGGGCATCGACATCAAAAAGATCCGCCGCTCCGTGGCTCTGAGCCACCTGGTGACCAACTATATCAAGGTGTTCCTGGGGCCCCTGTCCCCCGTCTGCGGCTGCGGCGTAGCTGCCGGTGTGGGCGCCGCCGCCGGCCTGACCTATATGCAGGGCGGCAATGTGGAGCAGATCAAGGCCGCGATCAACAACATGAGCGCCGGCATCACCGGCATGCTGTGTGACGGCGCCAAGATGGGCTGCAGCATCAAGGTCTCCTGCGCCGCCTCCGCCGCCATCGACGCCAGCAACCTGGCCCTGAGCCATGTGGAGATCCCCTCTGACAACGGCATCCTCAGCAGCAAGCCCGAGCTGACCATGCAGAACATCGCCACCGTATCTGTGAAGGGCATGGATCACACGGACAACGTGATCCTGCAGCTGATGCTCAACCGCACCTGAGCCATCCATGCGTGACCCGCCCCCTCTGTGAGTGCCAGTAAAACGACCTGTCGCTCGCAGGGGGGCGT
The DNA here is from genome assembly GCA_963650435.1 of Alloprevotella sp. Lineage (GTDB taxonomy): Bacteria > Bacillota > Clostridia > Oscillospirales > Oscillospiraceae > Lawsonibacter. The sequence goes on from CAVJLQ010000091.1 coordinate 24,005, forward strand.
ATTGCTATTTCCCGGGGAACACCGTTCATGCCCTGCCCATTCGATATATTATATATAAAGGTATCTGGCCCGCAGACAGCAGAGGACGTCCGGCAAAAACTTCGTTCTGTCTGAGCGGTATCTCTTGCAGATCCGGGCAAAATGCGGTATTCTTATTTTTGAGAATTTGACCCCTGAAGGGAGGCCCCTATGAACGTATTAGATCTGATCGTACCGGAGCTGAAATATCTGGCCAACACCCTGTCCGCCGTGCTGAATCTGGACATCACCATCGTGGATGCCAGTCTGAAGCGCCTGGTGGGCACCGGCCACATGGAGAAGAAGGTGGGCGACCTCTCCCCCGAGGGCTCCGCCTTCAGCCAGTGTATCCAGAGCGGAAGGCACCTCTTTGTGGAGGAGCCCCGCGTCTCCTCCATCTGCCGGAGCTGCTCCGCCCGCCAGACCTGCACCGAGGAGGTGGAGTTCTGCATCCCCATCCGCTACAACGGCCGGATCGTAGGCGTGCTGGGCATGTGCGCCTTCTCCCAGACCATGAAGGATGAGATCATCCGCAACAAGGACCATATGCTGGCCTTTGAGGAGCAGTTGAGCAAGCTCATCTCCTCCATCCTGCGGGAGCGGGAGTTTGAATCCATTCTGGAATACCACTCCAGCGAGCTGATGACCCTTGTGAACAGCCTGGACGAGGGCGTATTGATCCTGAATAAGAGCGGCGATGTTTTAACGGCCAACCGCCACATGTTCCAGATCCTGGACATGGAGGAGCGCCCGCTGAACGAGCACGACCGCCTGCGGCTGTCCGACCTCCTGCCCGAGCAGCTGTGCGCCCAACTGCAGGAGCCCGCCGCCCCCGCCCGACAGGTGGGGCCGGTGGTGATAAACCGGCGGGAGTACCTGGTCACCGTCAACGCCATCGAGGTAAAAAGCGGACGCACCGGCACCATCCTTCTGTTCTCAGACTTTGGAAAAATGCGCCAGTACGTCATGCGCGCGGAGAAAAAGAAGAACATCATCACCTTTGACGACATCCTGGGCGAGTGCGAGGCCATCAAGAACGCCCGCCAGCAGGCCCGGCAGATCGCGGAGTATGACGTATCCGTCCTTTTGACCGGCGAGACGGGCACCGGCAAGGACCTGTTCAGCCAGGCCATCCATTCGGCCTCCGCCCGCAAGGACAACATCTATATGCCCATCAACTGCGGCGCCATCCCCGAGAACCTGATCGAAAGCGAAATGTTCGGCTACGACAAGGGGGCCTTTACCGGGGCCACCACCAGCCATCCCGGCAAGCTGGAGGTGTGCAAGGACGGCACGCTGCTGCTGGATGAGGTGGGCGAGCTGCCCCTTCAGACCCAGGTAAAGCTGCTGCGCGCCCTGGAGAACAAGGAGATCGTCCGCGTGGGCGGCCACACCCCCACCCGGGTCAACCCCCGCATCATCGCCGCCACCCACCGGGATCTGAGCCAGATGATGAAGGACGGGACCTTCCGGGAGGATCTGTTCTATCGCCTGAACGTGGTGTCCATCCACATCCCGCCCCTGCGGGAGCGGGGCTATGACATCATCCTGCTGGCCCGCTGCTTCCTGGAGCGCTTTGCCAAAACCTATAACAAGCCCATCTCCGGCTTTACCGACGAGTGCGAAAAGCTGCTGATGCGCTACTCCTTCCCCGGCAACATCCGCGAGCTGCGCAACATCGTGGAATACGCCGTGATCTTCGGGCGGGACAGCCTGTGCGGGGCCGACCTGATCCGCAGCAAGCTGCAGCCCGGCGCGCAGCCGGCCCAGCTGAATCTGAGCCAGATGATCCGCCAGTACGAGCGGCAGCTGATCTGCCAGCAGGTGCAGGAGGCCGGCGGCACCGCCGACGCCAAGCGCGAGGTGGCCAAGCAGCTGGGCATCAGCGTGGCCACCCTCTATCGAAAGATGGGCGAGGAGCCTTAAGGGCAGACCGGACAGTTCCCCCTAAGGCCGGTCACAGGCATGACTTTCTTATCATGTATAGCTTTTCCACCTCTGGGGCATACTTCCCGCAGAGCTCATAACAGGAGGTGCTATTTATGGTAATGGACAAGGTCGCTCTGACCCTGCTGATCATCGGCGGGCTGAACTGGGGCAGCGTGGGGCTGTTCCGCTTCGACCTGGTGGCCTTCGCCTGCGGCGGCTCCGCCACGGTGCTGGCCCGGATCATTTACACGCTGGTGGGCCTGTCCGCCCTGTGGTGCATCACGCTGCTGTTCCGTCAGGGAGACAGCAGCGGACGTTCCTCAGCCCAGACATGACCTGTCGCCCCCGGCAGCGCCGCTGCCGGGGGATCTTTATGCCCTCCCCCACATCTCTTTATGCATATTTTTCGTTTTATTCATTTTTATATCCATTCTTAGTGCATTATTGCCGGGAAAATCGGAAAACTTTGTGCATGATCATGCAGAAAAGCACTTGCATTTCCGCCCCGTCGGTGATAGACTGTGACCATAAGATCACGGCGGGCCCAGCGCCCCCGAAAACAGGAGGCAATTCCAATGTCTGAGATCAAAAAAGTCGTCCTCGCTTATTCCGGAGGACTGGATACTTCTATCATCATCCCCTGGCTGAAGGAGAATTACAACGACCCCGAGATCATCGCCGTGGCCGCCGACGTGGGCCAGGGCGACGAGCTGGACGGCCTGGAGGAGAAGGCCAAGAAGACCGGCGCCAGCAAGCTGTACATCGCCGACCTGGTGGACGAGATGGTGGACGACGTCATCATCCCCTCCATGAAGATGGGCGCGTCTTACGAGCAGTATCTGCTGGGCACCGCCTTTGCCCGCCCCGTCATCGCCAAGAAGCTGGTGGAGATCGCCAAGGCCGAGGGCGCCGACGCCATCGCCCACGGCTGCACCGGCAAGGGCAACGATCAGGTCCGGTTCGAGCTGGCCATCAAGCGCTTCGCCCCCGACATGAAGATCATCGCCCCCTGGCGTGAGTGGAGCATCAAGAGCCGTGACGAGGAGATCGACTATGCCGAGGCCCACAAGGTGCCCCTGAAGATCAGCCGGGAGACCAACTACTCCAAGGACAAGAACCTGTGGCACCTGAGCCACGAGGGCCTGGATCTGGAGGACCCCGCCAACGAGCCCCTGTACGAGAAGCCCGGCTTCCTGGAGATGGGCGTCAGCCCCATCGACGCCCCCGACGCCCCCACCTATGTCACTCTGGACTTTGAGAAGGGCGTGCCCGTGGCCATCGACGGCGAGAAGATGAAGGCCAGCAAGATCATCGCCAAGCTGAACCAGCTGGGCGGCGCCAACGGCATTGGCCTGCTGGACATCGTGGAGAACCGCCTGGTGGGCATGAAGGACCGGGGCGTGTATGAGACTCCCGGCGGCACCATCCTGTACAAGGCCCACCAGGTGCTGGAGATGATCACCCTGGACAAGGACACCGCCCACATGAAGAGCAAGCTGGCCGTGGACTTCGCCGACCTGGTGTACAACGGCAAGTGGTTCACCCCCCTGCGGGAGGCCCTGTCCGCCTTCGCCGACAAGACCCAGGAGCACGTCACCGGTACGGTGAAGCTGAAGCTGTACAAGGGCAACATCATCACCTCCTCCGTCACCTCTCCCGAGACCCTGTACTCCGAGCAGCTGGTCACCTTCGGCGAGAGCGACTACGACCAGAACCAGGCCACCGGCTTCATCAACCTGTGGGGCCTGCCCGACACCGTTCTGGCTCTGCGGGAGCAGGGGAAGCTCTGAGCAAACAAGATCCTTTCGCCCGCGGCGAGAGCCTTTGGACCACACAAATCATACAGGAAAGGCGGATGGCAGCGGTCACCCGCCTTTCCTGCGCAGAAGGAGCGACGATCATGAAACTTTGGGGCGGACGGTTCCAGAAGGAGACCGATTCTCAAGTCAACGACTTCAACTCTTCCATCTCCTTTGACCAGCGGCTGTATAAGCAGGACATCACCGGCTCCATGGCCCACGCGGCCATGCTGGGCCAGCAGGGCATCATCTCCCAGGAGGACGCCCAGGCCATCATCGCCGGGCTGTCCGGCATTCTGGCTGACATCGAGGCCGGAAAGGTGGAGTTCTCCGCGGACAACGAGGACATCCACATGAACATCGAGACCATCCTGACCCAGCGCATCGGCGACGCGGGCAAGCGCCTGCACACCGCCCGCAGCCGGAACGACCAGGTGGCCCTGGACACCAAGCTGTATACCAAGGAGCAGATCCCCCTGATCCTGGAGCAGGCCGCCGCCCTGGAGAAGGTGCTGGTGGCCAAGGCCAAGGACAACCTGGACACGGTGATGCCCGGCTACACCCATCTCCAGCGGGCCCAGCCCATCACCTTCGCCCACCACCTGATGGCCTACGCCGCCATGTTCAAGCGGGACATGGGCCGCCTGCAGGACTGCCTGGACCGCATGGACGAGTGCCCCCTGGGAGCCGGGGCCCTGGCCGCCTCCACCCACCCCATCGACCGCTTCGCCACCGCCTCCGCCCTGGGCTTCGACCGGCCCATGGCCAACTCCCTGGACGCCGTGTCCGACCGGGACTACGCCCTGGAGCTGCTGTCCGACCTGTCCATCCTGATGATGCACCTGTCCCGCTTCTCCGAGGAGATCATCCTGTGGTGCAGCTGGGAGTTCAAGTTCGTGGAGCTGGACGACGCCTACTCCACCGGCTCCTCCATCATGCCCCAGAAGAAGAACCCCGATGTGGCCGAGCTGGTGCGGGGCAAGACCGGCCGGGTGTACGGCGACCTGATGACCCTGCTGGCCATGATGAAGTCCCTCCCCCTGGCCTACAACAAGGACATGCAGGAGGACAAGGAGGCCCTGTTCGACGCCATCGATACGGTGGATATGTGCCTGCCCGTGTTCACGGCCATGGTGGACACCATGAAGGTGCTGCCCCAGAATATGTACAAGGCGGCCACCGGCGGCTTTATCAACGCCACCGACTGCGCCGACTATCTGGCCAAGAAGGGGATGCCCTTCCGCCAGGCCTACACCATCGTGGGCAAGCTGGTGAACCACTGCATCCAGACGGGTCAGACCCTGGATACCCTGCCCCTGGCGGAGTATCAGTCCATCTCCCCCCTGTTCGGCGAGGATGTGTATGACGCTCTGGCCCTGTCCGCCTGCGTCAACGGCCGGAAGGTCTTCGGCGGCCCCGCCAAGGAGAGCGTGCTGAAGCAGATCGAGATCATCGAGAGCTTTCTTGACAGCCTGAACTAAATAAAAAATTCTCCCGCCCAGCAGGGCGGGAGAATTTTTTATCCTTCTGTGCGCAGGGATCTCACCGCCATGCCCCAGCACAGCAGGGCCAGCAGAGGGAACAGCGCCCCGACATACTTCCCCCGGGTGCAGCACCAAACGCCGAACCACAGGCAGTAGATCATACAGGGCGCGTACAGCAGGGGCAGCCGACCTTGCTTTCCTCTCCCCTCCAGCAGGCGGGCCAGGGGCATGGCGGCCACGGTGAACATCAGAGACAGCTTGACCGTCACCGCCTCCATCCCCGCAGAAGTGAAAAAACAGAGCAGGTAAAACCCTGCGGCGGCCCACACCAGGCCGTCCAGAAGCAGCAGCCAGACACTCAGCTTACGCGGCATAGATCTTCACCTCACTGTTCTTTTTTCGCCCCCATTTTACCAAAGCGCACATTATTTTTCAATCAGCTTTCCGTATTTTTGTCGTTTTTGCCTGTTCCGACTGTGCATCCCCCTGTCACACCCGTTTTGTAACCCTCTGTTCCCTATTTGCAATCAAATCTTAAGGAGTTCTTTCTTGAAATGCACCGTAGGAAACGCCATAATAGGCTTGTGCAGAGGGGCTCCCCTCTGCAGCCCCACCGATCGTCTGACTTAAAGGAGTTTACCATGAAAAAACTGATCGCACTTGCCGCGGCCTGCCTGCTGCTGGCCGCCTGTTCCCCCAAGGCCCCCGATCCCTCCGGCTCCGGCAGCGGCTCTCAGTCCGGAAGTCAGGACGGGGAGGTCACAGCGGATGACCTGTTTGCCTCTCTGCCCGCCCCCTTTGTGT
>CAVJLQ010000091.1:30102-52740 GCA_963650435.1 Alloprevotella sp.
GCAGCTTTTCCGGCGTCTACCACGACGCCGACATGGGGGACACCGGCGAGGGCTACCCCAACGGCACGGAGTATATCTGTGAGTTCACCGGCCAGTTCTCCCAGCCCACCAAGGTGGATGACTTCACCTGGTCGGTGCAGCTGGAGTCCCTGTCCTATGACGGCACCCCGGAGACCGAGGAGATCCGGGACGGCATCCGGTATGTCTGCTCCACCCCCTACGGCGTGGAGGGCGGCCAGGAGTTCCTGATCTACCTGCCCGGCGCCCCTGTGGCCGACCTGCCCGAGGAGTTCTGCAACTGGGTGGGCACTCAGCTGGTGGACGCCAATAATGACCGGGCCACCGAACTGCCCTTCTTCGGCCTGTACAATGTGACCACTCAGGAGGGCTTCTCCGCCTATCCCGAGGACGGCGAGACCGCGGGCTGAACCTTTGTCACCTACAAAAATGCCCCACCGCAGCGCGGTGGGGCATTTTGTATTCTGATCAGTTCTTCTCCCCGCTGTCCGCCAGCAGGTGGGAGCGCTTCAGCGCCGGGTAGATGGCGTTGTAGAACACCACGGCGCACACGGTGGAGGCCACGGCGTTCACAAAGGTGGTCACGGCGCTGATCTTGGCCAGGGCCTTGGCGATGTCCTGGGGCTGGCCCAGGATGTACTGCTTATAGAAGTAGCCTACGATGGGGTCGGCCACCACGTTGAAGCCCAGGGCGCACACGCTGGCCAGCAGGGTGATCCACAGGCGCTTCTTCCCGTCGGTCTCCTGATCCAGGTGGAAGGCCCTGTGGGCCACCAGCCCGGCGATCAGGCCGATCATCAGCTTCAGGAAGAAGGTCTTGGGGGCGCTGGTGACGTAGCCGGAGGTCAGGTCGGCGATGGACAGGCCCACCGCCCCGGCCAGGCTGCCCCAGGGGTTGCCCAGAAACAGGGCGCCCAGCACCACAAAGGTATTGCCCAGGTGGAAGGCCGTCTTGTCCCCACCCACGGGGATGTCGATGCGGAAGAACTGAAAGCCGATATAGGCCAGGGCCGCGAACAGGGCCGCCTGGGCCAGCTTGCGCACCCGCTGCTGCTTCATTGTCTTTTCCATGATGATCCTCTCCTCAGGTCCGCCCGCTCCGAACGAAATATCTTACAGGACCGGGACGTGATACTTGCGGGACCCGCCCGTTGTGTGGTAGTATAGTTTTACTCTGGCATGATTGCAACTGCCAGTTCAATAAATTTTCAGGAGGCCAGTTATGCTCACCTATTCTCTGCCCCTGCCTGGAAAAACCCTGTCCCAGTCTCTGTACGCGTGCATCCGGGAGGACATCCTCTCCGGCCGCCTGTCCGCCGGGGAGAAGCTGCCCTCCAAGCGCACCCTGGCCGAGCACCTTCAGGTCAGCAAGACCACGGTGGAGAACGCCTACTACCAGCTGACGGCGGAGGGCTATGTCCGCTCGGCCGCCAAGCGCGGCTACTTTGTGGAGCAGGTGGAGCGGCGGCTCCCCCGCAGCGCCCCCGTCCCCATGCGGGTGGCCGAGAGCCTTCCCCCCGCCCTGACCGACCTGAGCCGGGGCTCCGCCGTGCCCGGGCTGTTTCCCTTCTCCGTGTGGGCCAAGCTGGGCCGCCGGGTGCTGTCCGACCGGCAGGAGGCTCTGCTGGAGCCGGTGCCCTTTCAGGGCACCGCCGCTCTCCGCCTGGCCATCGCCCGGTATCTGGGGGAGGAGCGGGGGCTGTCCATAGACCCGGAGAACATGGTCATCGGTGCGGGCTCGGAGTATCTGTACGGGCTGCTGGTGCGCTTTTTCGGGCCGGAGCTGCGCTACGGCGTAGAGGACCCCGGCTTTCCCAAGATCCGCAAGATCTACCGCGCCAACAGCGCCCAGTGCGTCCCCATCCCTCTGGACGGGAAGGGGGTGCGGATGTCCGCCCTGGAAGAGGCGGCGGTGCGGGTGCTGCACATCACCCCCTCCCACAGCTACCCCTCCGGCCAGGTCACCCCCCTACAGCGGCGGCAGGAGCTGCTGGCCTGGGCAGAGGAGGGGCCCGGCCGGTACATCATCGAGGACGACTACGACTGCGAGTTCCGCTTTGAGGGCCGCCCCATCCCGCCCCTGCTGTCCATCGACGGGGGCCGCCGGGTGATCTATCTGAACACCTTCAGCCGCAGCCTGGCCCCCTCCATGCGCATCAGCTACATGGTGCTGCCCCCGGAGCTCATGGCCGCCTTCCGGGAAAAGCTGGGCTTCTTCTCCTGCCCCGTGGGTGGGCTGGAGCAGCATATCCTGGCCGCCCTGATCCGGGAGGGGTACTTTCAGCGGCACATCGCCCGCACCCGGAAGGTCTGCCGCCGCCAGCGGGACGAATTCCTCGCCCGGCTGGCCCAGCTGCCCGTGGGGCGGCTGGTACAGGCGGAGGAGAAAGACGCCGGGCTGCACTTTCTCCTTCGGGTGGATACCGGCAGCAGCCAGCAGGACATCCGCGCCGCCCTGGCCCGCCGGGGGCTGGCCGCCGCCTTCCTGTCCGAGTTCTACATGGGCCCCGTCCCGCAGGGGGAGGACAGGCGCCTGCTGATCAGCTGCGCCGCCCTGGTCCCGGAGGTGGCGCAGCGGGCCGCAGATGCCCTGAACGGCCTGATATAAGCGGGATGCAACCAATAGTTGCCCGATATTTGGTGGACGCAACCGCCCATTTCTCGTATACTTCAGCCATCGATAAAAGGAGGTAACCCCTATGACCAACTCTATCCCCACTTTCCCCTTCAATTCCTTCTCCCTCGTGTTTTCCTTCACGCTCCTGCTGGCCGCGATCCGCGTCATTTTGATCTTGGTCGCCGTGGTCCTGGGCATCCGGGCCCTGCTGACCTACATCCGTTCCAAGGGCGCGCGGAAGGAGAAAAGCCAGTTCAAGCGCACCCTGGGAGAGGCCCTGAGGGAGCACCGCACCCGCTGCCAGATGACCCAGGAGTTCGTGGCCGAGTCCGTGGGGGTCAGCCGTCAGGCCGTCTCCAAATGGGAGCGGGGCGACTCCGATCCCAGCACCTCCAACCTGCTGGCCCTGGCCGAGCTGTTCGGTGTCTCCGCCGAGGAGCTGCTGCGGAACGTCGGCTCCGCCGGGGGAGAGACCAACGCGGAATAAAATGGGACAAAGAGAGTGCCCACCCGCATCAGCAGGTGGGCACTTTTTAATTTAACGACTCCGGGCCGAAGCCGTGGGGCAGCAGCTCGTTCAGAGGAACTTCCACATATTCCCCATCCCCCCGGGCGGCCAGCACCCGCAGCTTCGGGGCAAACTCATAGAGCATCTGGCGGCAGGCGTCGCAGGGCCAGCAGTAATCCGCCCCCTTCCCGGCGATGGCGATGGCGGTAAAGCCGCCGCGGCGGCCCTCGCTCACCGCTTTCACCAGAGCGGTGCGCTCGGCGCAGATGGTGCTGCCATAGGCGCAATTCTCTACGTTGCAGCCGGTGTATACCGTCCCGTCCTCACACAGGAGGGCGGCCCCCACGGGGAATTTGGAGTAGGGCACATAGGAAAATTCGTGCATGGAAAAGGCCAGCTGGACCAGCTCGCGGTCGGTCATAACAGATCCTCCTGTTCGTTTTCGTTTTTTATAGTATACCTGACCCCATATAAAAAAGCAACCGGACGCTGTCAAAGGCGTCCGGCTGCTTTGGGGCTATTCTTTCTCTCTCACAGCCCCATGGCGTCGGCCAGGTCGTCCACGACCTCGTTCACCCGCTGGGCCGCCTTGTGGGCCACCCGGCGCACCTGCCGCCGGCTGGGGGACATGGTCATGCCCAGTCCCGCGCCTACCATCAGGCCCAGGCCCATCCCCACAAAAAATTTTCCGCAGCCGCAGCCCTCGTTATGACAGCTCATATGCTCGCACTCCTTCCCCGCGGCGGACCGTTTTTCTCCGCCGCCCTCTTATTGTGCCCGGCGGCGGGGAAAAATCCATTGCTAAATCCTGTGTGTTCCGCTATAATAAAATCGTATCCCAATGGGGATCTCTTTTTGAACAGAAAACTTTCGACGCTGCGGCCCCGCCGCCGGAGGGATCATACATGAAGCTGTTGATCAAAAACGGCCGGGTGGTACACCCGGTGACCCACGCGGTCCTCCTTCAGGACCTGCTGGTGGAGGACGGCAAGATCGCGCTGCTGGAGCATGGCCTTCAGGAGGAGGCCGACCGCACCATCGACGCCGCCGGGCTGATCGTTGCCTCGGGCCTGATCGATATGCACGTCCACCTGCGGGACCCTGGACAGACGGAGCGGGAGGACCTGTTTTCCGGCTCCGCCGCCGCTGTGCGGGGCGGCGTGACTACGCTGGCCTGCATGGGGGACACGACGCCCCCGCTGGACAGTCCCGACCGCATCACGGATATATTGACCCGCTCCGCCCCCTGCCCCGCGAGGATCCTCCCCGTGGGCACTGTGACCCGGGGCCTGCTGGGGGAGGAGCTGACCGACAGCGAGGCCCTGAAAAAGGCCGGGGCCGTTGCCCTGTCTGACGACAGCCGGGGCATCGACAACGCCGGTCTCATGCGGGACGCCCTGATCCTTGCCCGCAGGCTGGAGCTGCCCATTCTGTGCCACTGCGAGGAGTTCACCATGTCCGCCGGGCGGGCGGTGAACGAGGGGGCCGTGTCCCGCCAGCTGTGGCTGGAGGGCAGGCCGGCCATCGCCGAGGAGCTGATGGTCATGCGGGACGCCATGCTGGCCGAGGAGACCGGCGCCCCCATCCACATCTGCCATGTCTCCACGGCGGGCAGCGTGGACATCATCCGCAAAATGAAGAAGCGGGGCGCGCCCATCACCTGCGAGACCTGCCCCCAGTACTTCTCCCTGACCGAGGACGAGGTGCTCACCCAGGGCTCCGCCGCCCGGGTGGCTCCCCCCCTGCGCACCCAGCGGGACATCGACGCCATCATCGGCGGCCTGCTGGACGGCACCATCGACGTGATCGCCTCCGACCACTCCCCCTATACCCAGGAGGAGAAGACCCGCCCCCTCACCCGCGCCCCCAGCGGCATGGTGGGGCTGGAGACCCTGCTGGCCGCGTCGCTGACCCGGCTTTACCACACGGGAAAGGCGGAGCTGCCGGCCATCATCCGAAAAATGACCGCGAACCCCGCCGACATCCTCCATGTGAACAAGGGCCGCATGTCGGTGGGAACGGACGCCGACCTGGTGATCTTCGACCTGGATCAGGAGTGGGTGGTGGATCCCGCCCAGTTCGCATCCAAGGGCAGGAGCACCCCCTTCGCCGGCAAGACCATGAGAGGCCGGGTGAGGTACACCATCGCGGGCGGACAGATCGTCTATCAGGAGGGATGACCCCATGGAACATACATCAGAACGTCTCTGCCCCGCCTGCGGCCAGCCCCTGGAGTGCAAGCTGAAGAGCGCTTATCTGGGGCAGGGCGCCCCCGCCGGCTCGCTGTTCAGTCTGCTGGAGGACTCTCTGGCGGTGGACGTCTACGTCTGTCCCACCTGCGGAAAGGCGGAGCTGTACGCCGCCGCCCCCGCCGGCGGAGGGGCGCAGCCGGAGGACGAACAGGTGACCTGTCCGGTCTGCGGCTTCGTCCACAGCGCCCTGATCAACTGCCCTCGCTGCGCTCTGGACGGCGCGGGCCGTCCCCCGCAGGGGGAGGCCCCGCCGGAAACCAAGCAGAAGAAGGATGACACGTCCTTCCGCCTGTTCCGGCCAAAACGAGATAAAGATCTGCCTTGGGAGAAATGACCTGCATGACCACTACCACCATCTATCTGATCCGCCACGCCGAAGCCGAGGGCAACCTCTACCGCCGCATCCACGGCTGGCACGACTCTCTGATCACCCCCCGGGGCCGCCTTCAGATCAAGGCCCTGGAGCGCCGCTTTGACGGCGTACACATCGACCAGGTGTGGGCCAGCCCCCTGTTCCGCACCATGACCACCGCCGGGGCCATTTACCGCCCCCGCGGGCTGGAGCTGCACACCCACCCCGGCCTGCGGGAGATCGGCTTTGGCCGGTGGGAGGACCGCACCTTCGGCGACACCCGCCATAACGCCCCCGAAGAAATGGCCCTGTTCAGCCGCACCGACCCCGCCTGGCAGGCCCCGGAGGGGGAGACCTTCCAGATGGCCGCCGCCCGCTTCGACGCCGCCCTGCGCCAGATCGCCGGGGCCAACGCCGGCCGCACCATCGCCGTCTTTGCCCACGGCTCCGTGATCCGCCAGTTCCTGGCTCTGGCCCAGAGCATCCCGGAGAGCGGCTGGGCCGCCCTGCCCTTCTGTGACAACACGGCGGTGACCCTGCTGACCTTTGACGGGACGCAGTTCTCCGTAGAGTACGAGGGGGACAGCTCCCATCTCAGCGATGAGATCTCCACCCTGCGCCGCCAGTCCTGGTGGCGCAGGCAGGCCGCGGCGGAGGAGGTAAACCTCTGGTTCCGCCCGGCGGCCCTGCCCCGGGACGGGGCGGTCCTGTCCGCCGCCGGACTGGCCATGCCGGAGGGGGAAGGGCGGCAGCTCTTCTCCGCCGCAGCAAAGGACCAGACGGTGGGCCTGCTCCTGCTGGACGGCTCCGCCTATGCTCCCCAAGGGGCGGGGCTGATCGCCCGCCTGTATCTGGAGCCGGGATACCGGGGGGAGTACACCGCCCTTCAACTCGTGGGACAGGCGGTCTCCACCTTCCGCTCTATGGGACTTGACCGGCTGCTCCTGCTCCCGCCGGAGGAGGTGGCAGCGGACGTCTGGGCCGGGGCGGGCTTTGCCCCGGCACCGGAGCGCCCCGGCCTGCTGGAGCTGTACATCGGATATGACCAATGATCACTCTGCGCCCCGTCGGCGATCCCGGCGGGGCCGTTCCGTCAGGAGGCGACCTGCATGACCTTAGACCGAGACCTTTTTCTCCCCGTCAGCCGGGCGGACATGGCCCGCCGCGGCTGGGACAGCTATGACTTTCTGCTGATCACAGGGGACGCCTATGTGGACCACCCCTCCTTTGGCCCGGCCATCATCGGCCGCATCTTAGAGGCGGCGGGCTACCGGGTGGCCGTTATGGCCCAGCCGGACTGGCGCGATCCCGCCGCCTTCGCCGCTCTGGGCCGCCCCAGGCTGGGGGTGCTGATCTCCGCCGGCAACATCGACTCCATGGTGGCCCACTACACCGCCGCCCGCAAGCGCCGCCATGACGACGCCTACTCCCCCGGCCGCAAGGCCGGGCTGCGCCCGGACCACGCCACCATCGTCTACTCCAACCGGGTACGGGAGGTGTTCGGGGACATCCCCATCGTCATCGGCGGCCTGGAGGCCAGCCTGCGCCGCTTTGCCCACTATGACTACTGGGAGGACAAGGTGCGCCGCTCCGTCCTCTTCGATGCCCAGGCGGATATTCTGAGCTACGGCATGGGGGAGTATGCCACCCTGGAGATCGCCGCCCGCCTGGCCAGCGGCACCCCGGTGGGGGAGATCACCGACGTGCGGGGCACCTGCGTGGCTGTCCCCCACCCCGGCGTCTGCGCCTATCCCCATGTGGAGGTGCCCTCCTTCGAGGAGGTGGCCGCGGACAAGACCGCCTACGCCCGGGCCAACATGGTGGAGTATCAGGAGCACGACGCCGCCGTGGGCCGCGCCATCCTGCAAAAGCACGGCAGGCAGTTCCTGCTGGTCAATCCCCCGGCCTATCCCCTGCTCACGGAGGAGCTGGACCGGGTGGCCGAGCTGCCCTATGTGCGGGAGCCCCACCCCATGTATGACGACATGGGGGGCGTGCCCGCCATCGAGGAGGTGCGCTTCTCCGTCACCCACAACCGGGGCTGCTTCGGGGCCTGCAACTTCTGCTCCCTGGCCTTCCACCAGGGGCGCACCGTCACCAGCCGCAGCCACGAGTCCGTGATCCGGGAGGTCACCGCCCTGACCCATCACCCCGGTTTCAAGGGCTATATCCACGATGTGGGCGGCCCCTCCGCCACCTTCCGCCGCCCCTCCTGCCAGAAGCAGCTGAAGTACGGCATGTGCAAGAACCGTGCCTGCCTGGCGCCGGAGCCCTGCCCCAATCTGGACGCCGACCACACGGACTACATGATGCTGCTGCGGAAGCTGCGGGCCATCCCCGGCATCAAAAAGGTGTTCATCCGCTCCGGCATCCGCTTCGACTTCCTCATGAAGGACCCCAGCGGGGAGTTCTTCACCGATCTGATCCAGTACCACATCTCCGGCCAGCTGAAGGTGGCCCCGGAGCACTGTGTGGCCCACACCCTGGACTATATGGGCAAGCCCCACATCGAGGTGTACGAGAAGTTCCGGGAGAAATACTTCAAGCTCAACCGCCGGTACGGCATGGACCAGTATCTGGTGCCCTACCTCATCTCCTCCCACCCCGGCTGCACTTTGGAGGACGCGGTGCAGCTGGCCGAGTGGCTGAACAAGCAGGGGCACATGCCGGAGCAGGTGCAGGACTTCTACCCCACCCCGGGCACTCTGGCCACCTGCATGTGGTACACGGGCATCGACCCCCGCACCATGAAGCCGGTGTTCGTGCCCAAAACGCCCCACGACAAGGCCCTGCAGCGGGCCCTGATGCAGTGGCGCAAGCCCCAGAACCGGAAGCTGGTGCTGGAGGCCCTGCACAAGACCGGCCGTGAGGACCTGATCGGCTACGGCAAGCACTGTCTGGTCAAGCCGGACAAGTGGGCCGCCGGACAAGTCCCCGACCAGGAGCGCCCCGCGGGCAAGCGTCCGTCCGCCCGGAGAGACAAGCCCCAGGAGACGAAAAAGGGCCGCCCCGCGGGCAAAAAAGCACCCGAAAAGCCCGCCGCTCCCCGCCCCGCCCGCAAAGCGGGCTGGGCCAAGGCGAAGCCCAAGGCCAACGCTCGGAAACGAAAATAGGACACATAAGGGCCGTTGCCGCCGGATCTCCCGGCGGCAGCGGCCCTTTTCTCCCGATCTTATTTCAGGCTCATCAGAGCGGTCAGCAGGGCCACGGCGACTGCGCCCCGCACGGCGGGATACGTCCCTGTAAGCTGCGGCGCATCCTCCCAAGGCTCCACCAGCCCCCAGCCGCTGTCCGCGTCAAAACCCGGCTCCTCTACATCCCGCGCCATGTCAAACAGCCGCTGCTCCACCTGGTCGGCGGTCAGCTCCGGCTCCTCCTCCCAGATCTGGGCGCAGATGCCGCTGACCACGGCGCAGGCATAAGAGGTGCCGCTGCGCAGCTGGGGGCTGGCACTGTTGCGGTTGGTGGCCACGGCCAGATCTGTGCCCGGGGCCAGCACATCCACGCCGTGCCGCTGGGAGAAGGGGGCGGCCCCCTCCCCGTCCGCCGCGCCCACGCCGATCACCCCGTCATAGGCCGCGGGATAGTATACCCGCTCCGGGGCGGTCTGGCCGTCGTTGCCCACGGCGGAGATCAGCAGGATCCCCCGGCTTTGGGCGTACTCCACCGCCTGGCGCAGCTCCTGGCTGTCCTGGGTCGTGCCCATGCTGATGTTGATGATCTGGCAGCCGTACCGGTCCGCCGCCAGCCGGATGGCCCGGGCCAGAGTGGTCCCGTCCCCCTGGGCCGCGGTGCCGGAGGGGTAGCGGTCATAGCACACGATGGGCACCGCCGTGGCCGTGGGACACAGGCCGGTCAGGCCCATGTCTGCCGACCCCAGCAGCAGTCCCGCCGTGGCCGTCCCGTGGCCCACCCGGTCGTCCGTGTCCCGGCCGGGGAAGATCAGGTTCTCCCCCGCCTCCACCCGCTCCGGGTCCAGGTGCTTCAGGGAGATGCCGCTGTCCAGAAAGGCCACCCGCACGCCCTGCTCCGCCGCCCCAGCCGGGGCGGCCAGCAGCAGAAGCACGCACAGCAGGGCACAGATCCGTCGTCTCATAGTCACGCTCTTTTCCGCTCATGTCATTGAGTTAATGGACTTGTCATTGCGAGCCAGTTCGCAAACTGGCGTGGCAATCCGATTTCGCAAATTTTTGAATACGGATTCCCACGGCAGTGACATCGGTCACTGCCTCGGAATGACATCAAATTTTCTCAGATCCAGCGCCCCCGCCCCGATGGGGCGGGGGCGCCTTGTCACTTATGGGTCACTGCTTTGCCATCGTGGTCAGCACGTTCAGGATCATCTGCCGGAAGACCACGCTGTTCTCCGCCCGGGTGGCGTTGGCCTTGGGGGCGAACAGGTTGCCGGGCCGGCCGGAGATCAGGCCCCGGGTCTGGCAGAAGGCCACGCTGTCCCGCGCCCAGGCGGAGATGCTGCCGCTGTCGGCAAAGGTGTTGGCCGCCGTGGTCTGCTCCGCCGTCAGCCCCGCCCAGCGCAGATAGCTGACGATCAGGGCGCACATCTGCTCCCGGGTGATCAGGTCGTCGGGGCCGAAGCGGCCATTCCCGTAGCCGGAGATGATGCCGTTGGCCTGGCCCCAGGTGACCGCCTTGGCGTACCACGCGCCGTCGGCCACATCGGTGAAGGCGCTGCTGCCGCTCACGGCGGGCCGGTCAGCCAGACTGTACAGCACCGTGGCGAACATGGCCCGGGTCATGGGCCGGTCGGGGGCGAACAGGCCGTCCCCCACCCCGGCAAACAGGCCCCGGGCGGCGGCGAACTCCGCCGCGCTTCTGGCCCAGTGGCTCTCCATGTCCTTAAAGGTCTCATTGCGGTCCATGAAGTGATAGGTGGTGCTTCTGGGGGCCAGGAAGGTCATCTGCCCGTTGATGCTGGCGGCGATGGGCACGAACACCCGGCTGCCGTCCTCCGCGATGTAGTAGGGCAGTCCGCTGTTCTCCCCCGCCGCGCCGGGCAGGGTGATCCGGACGAGCTCCCCGGCCTTGGCGTCCACGGTCTGGCTGTACTTTTTGCCGCCGGAGCCGCTCTTGGGGACAAACCGCGCCAGAGCGGTCACGTTGCCGTTGTCCGGCATGGTGAAGGTGATGGTGGCGGCGCTCAGGTCGCTCACCGTCGCGCCGGTGATCTCCCACCCGGCGAAGCGGTAGCCGCTGTCGGGCACGGCCACAAGGGTGATGGTCTCGCGGGGGCTGTACTGCCCGCCGCCGGCGGCAGTGCCGTTGATAGTGACCGAGCCGCCGATGGTGGTGGACACCGCTACAAAGTGGTTTGCCGGCGCGCCGAAGCACAGGGTGGCGGTGCGGTAGGCGCCGTCCGCCACGGCCAGCTTGCCGGTGACGATGCCCTGGCTGCCCGCGGCGGCGGTCAGCTTGCCGTCCTCCAGAGAGGCCGTGCCCTCCACCGTCAGGATCTCCCAGCTGACGTTGTAGCCGGTGAGGTCAAACTTGGTGCCGCCAGAGGTGACCCCCACCAGGGTCAGGGGGACATCCTTCAGCCCCGCCGCGGGAACGGGGATGTTGCCGGTGTCATAGGTCTGGCTATCCTGGCCATCCGCCTTGACCTTCAGCGAAGCCAGATCGGCCAGGCCGCCGTGGCTGACCGTGACGGTCTGGGGCACGGTGGTGTTGCCCACGTCGTCAGCGGCGGTGATGGTCAGGGTGTGCTGGGAGGCACCGTTGAAATCCGGGATCTGGAGCGTCAGCTCAAACACGCCGTCAGCCGCGTTAAACTCACTTTCCTTCAGAGTTCGACTGCAAATCTTGGTTCCGTTGGCCATGACAGTAATAACCGCATTGGCATCGGCAACGCCAGTGATGGTCACGTTTCCGTCTACCTTAGTATCAAGGCCCTCCTTGTGGGTGCCCACAAAGCTGCCGTTCACCGGCGCGGAGATCATCAGCTGGGGCGGCAGGGTATCCACGGTAAAGGTGTAGGTGGCGGCGAAGCCGTCGCCGTCAGCCGCCGCGCCCTGGATGGTAACGGTGTGCTCGCCCTCGGTGAGTTTGGACAGCGGGATGGAGATGCTATCCACCTTGGTAAACGGAGTGGCCTTTTCCTTGCTGTCCAGCCGCCAGGTGCCGGTGACGGCCTCGCTGACCGCGGCAGTGAGGGTAAGTTCATTGGCGGTGTAGACATCCTTTTGGGTGGTGCTCACCACAGGCTTGATCCCCTGTTCGTTCTTCTTGCCGTAAACTATCTCCGTGCGATTCTGCGCGGCCTTATCGGCGGAGAAGGTCACAGTGGGAGTTTTCATTTCGGGCAGTTCGATGGGATCGCTCTTTTTCTCCGCGCCGTAAACGGCGCTCTCGCCGCTGCCGGAGTTGACCTTCTTGTACGGCGTGACGCCGATGGTATAGGTCTCGCCGCCGGTGAGGCCGAAGGTCTTGACCTTCGTGCTGTCCTCCGGGTCAGCGGCCTGATAGCTGCCGCCCACGTTCATGACGGTATTTTTGCTGTCCGCGGCTTCATAGCGCCGCTGGCCGCCGCTTCATAGCTGACATTCTCAAAATCGGTGGCGGTCAGCTTACCGTCCGCTCCCTTTTCGTAGATGGTCACCAGATAGCCGTCGGTGTTGCCTTTGGTGTCCTCAGTAATATCCAGCTGATACTGGAGGTTGCCCGCGGTCTCGGCCTTAAAGCTCACCGCACCGGGGGTGTTGGTGTTCTCCCAATGGATCATCTTCGTCTCGCTGAACACCACCCCGTTGACCTCGTCGGTCTTGGAGTACACCGCGCGGACGTAGTAGTCGCCGCTGGGCACGTCAGCGGGGATGGTAAGGGTGGCGGAGCCGCTGTCAAGGCCGCCCTTGACCACGCCGATGCGGTAGCCGGCCTCCTGTGCGTCCTTGTTGCTGCACAGGTAGAAGCTGATCTGATCCAGCTCGGACAGCCCGGTGCCCTCCCAGGTCAGGTCGAGGCTGCTGCCGCTCACCTCGCCGGAGACAGACGTCACCTCGGGCACCGCAGCCACGTTGTACAGGATCACGTCGCTGCCGGCGGGGGTGGTCATGGTCCACTTCTTCTTATACTGCTTATCCTCTGTGGCGGTAAAGGCGAAGGTGGCCTTCTTGGCGGTCTCGTCGTAGCTCAGGTTGGCGTTGGCGCCCTGATTTTCGACTGCGTTCTGATCCTTGCTGGTGTCAAACAGCTTCAGGCCGTAGTCGTTTCCGTTTTCATCCTTGACCGTGATCGCCGCCGCCTTGGTCTTGGCGTCCGCCATGCTCTCCGCGTCAAAGGTGATCTGCACGATGGCGTCGCTGCCGCCGCGAGTGCCGAGATCGAACTCGTGCTTATCCTTGTCGCCGCTGGACTTCAGCTTTGCGGTGGAATCCATCAGCTTCAGGCCGCCCTCGTCGGGCAGATTGGTAGCCATGATCTGAGTGTTGGTGCCCACCCGGGCGTAGAGGGTCTGATCCCGCTCCGCGTCGTAGTACACCGGCACATCGTCATAGCCCAGCAGATCGGGGAAGGTGGGGTTGGTCTTGCTGCCCTTGCTGAAGTCCACGCTGCCCTCGCCCCAGTAGTAGGTGACGCCCAGGGTGATGAACAGCACCTCCAGCGCCCCCCAGATCTTCTCCGTGCTGATGCCCAGGTCGATGCCCGCCAGCATCATGCCGCCCACGATGGGGACGGAGCCGGGCACCTTCAGCTGCGCCCGGGCGAACATCTCAAAGAACACATCCTTGTAGTCCGGGCTGAGCAGCACGATGTAGCCGCCGCCGTAGATGCAGCCCTGGAACAGGTCCACCACGATGTTGGCCTGCAGGTCGATGCCCGGGTACCACTCCAGGCTGAGGCCCATCCGCTCGATGGCGGTCAGCTGGGGGATCTTCTTGATGCCGATCCCCTCCGCCTGCAGGCTGATGCCGGTCAGGCCGAGGGAGAGGGTGGCCTTTTCACAGGTGAGCACCTTCACCACGTCGAAGCTGACGGACAGCAGCAGCTTCAGCGGCGGCACCGCCTGGGTCATAAAGATGCTGTCGTAGATGTTCTTGATGCCGCCCCCGGCGCCGGTGATCCACAAAACGCCCAGGCCGTCGATGTTCAGGCCCGGCTCGAAGCCGCTGACAAAGACATACAGCTCGTCGGGGATGGGGATGTTGTCCTTGCTCTTGAAGGACACCTTGGCCTCCACCGTAAAGGTGGCCAGCTTGATCTCGCCCTCCACGCCGAAGGCCCAGTCGTTGATGGTGCTGACGGAGATGGTGCCCTCGATCTCCGGCAGGCCGGAGATGTAGTTCTTGATGGCCACGCCCACCTCGAAGTTCACGCCCACGAAGCCCTGGCCGCAGCCGAACAGGACGTCCCGCACCATAACGGAGCCCTTGATGTGCTTTTCGTTGTCCTCGTTGCCCTTTTCGTTGATGTCCGACCAGTCCAGGGCCTGCTCGAAGCGGCTGTAGCTGGAGCTGTAGACATAATTGTACAGGCTGCCGGACTTCAGGTCGTTATAGGAGCTCCACAGCTGGCGCAGCTCCGACCAGTAGGTGGGCGGGTCGGCCTCGCTGGGGTCCACCTTGCCGGAGGCGAAGGTGAGATTCAGGGCCGCGGTGAAGGACACCACGCAGCCCATGGTCTCCTCGATCTCGCCGGACTGGTTCTCTGTGCCGTACATGATGCCCAGCTGGCCGTAAGCCAGCTTGAAGATCATGCCGGACAGGGTCTGACCGATGCCGGCGGCGCTGGGCCAGATCAGGGAGATGGTCTTGTTCTGCCCACTGAAGCTATTGCCGTTATCCGTGACCAGACCGGGCACTATCTCGCCAGTCTCGCGGTCTTTCACATCTTGGTAGGACCCCCGCTCGCCGTTCTCGTTGTAGGGGATCAGGGAGTAGCTCTCCCCCTGCTCGATCTTGGTGAAGATGGCCTTGCCCTTCCAGATGGAGGTGCGCTCGGTGTTGGTGTACAGCTCGCCGTCGAACTCCGTGCAGATGGCGGAGGTGAGGGCGCTATCCAGGCCATTTTCATACTTTTCGTAATAGACATTCAGCGAGCCGCCCTCGAAATCCATGCAGCCGTTGATGACGATGGGGTTATCCACCACATATTTGCCGTCGTTCCCCATGGTCTTGGCACTGGTGGCGGTATAGTACACCCCTGTCACCGCTCCAATCCCCCCACTTTGATAGGTCTTGGTGGCGGTAAACTCGCCCTTAAAGGTCAGCAGGATCTCCTCATATTTCTCTGTTCCCTTGTTGTCCCGGAACTGAGCAAAGGCGTCCTCGTCCTTGAAGGACATGATGCGGTAGCTGCTGCTCTGATTCTGTGAGCCGTCCTTATACTCCACCACCGCCAGAATACCGTAGGCGTCGTTCTTGTACTTCTTGTCGGCGGAGACGGTGAAGTGCAGCTCCGGCGCGGTCTGTTTCAGGGTCTTGCCGTCCGGCGCGGCGCTGGTGCTGGCCCACTCCAGCTGGAGGTACCAGCCGCCCTCGGACAGCTTGATGTCCTCCGTCAGGGCCACGTCCATCACGCCGTCCTTGATGGTGATGTTCTCGTGGGGGATGCCTTTAATGACCTTGCCGTCCTCGCTGTAGGCTTTCAGGCTCCAGCGCCGGGAGCTTATGTCGCTGGTCCCCAGAAGATCCGGATTCGTCACGGTGACGAACAGGTGCCGGGTGCCCTCGGTGTAGATGATCTTGGGGGTCATGGCGGCGAAGCTGACCTTGGGCACGTCGCCGTCGCTGCCGGGCAGCAGGACATAGGCCATGCGCTCGCCCAGCTTGTTGTCCTCGACGACCTTACCGTCGTACACGCCCACGGTGATACGCTCATAGGCCGCCTCGGTGCCGGGCCTGGCCTGGAAATACAGGATCTTGGTCTCGCTCTGTCCCACCTTCAACTCACTGTAATAGAAGGTGTAAGGGTCGGTCTCTTCAAAAGAGCTCTGCGCGTTCTTCGTTCCCCCTTCATCGTTCAAGGAGCGCAGGTTGCGGCTGCTCCGCACCGCCAGCACAACGTCGCTCAGGTCCTGGGCACCCTCCCCGGCGATGTTGGTGATGTCCACCGTCACGGCGAAGTGGGCGTCGCCCTTGGCCCCGGAGTCCGGCACAAAACCTGTTTTACTGTCGTTCAGGGTCAGGCGGACAGGGGCCGTCAGGTTGACGGCCACGCTGTCGCTGGCGGGGGTCTTGCGGTTGGAGAACACGCCGTAGTAGGTGGTCAGGGACGCGCTGCTGCCGCTGGCTACGCTGCCCAGATCAAAATACAGGGCATAGGCGCTGTCGGCGGTCATGTACTCGCTGCGGGTGTTGGTGAAGTCCAGCGTATCCACCGGCTCAAAGTCAAACAGGGTGCTGGCCAGATGGCTCCAGTGGCCGAAGGCCACCTTTTTCAGCTGTTTGTCGTTGTTCACGGAGTAGGCCGCCACAGAGGGGCTGTAGGGGTCGTCGGTGGCAAACAGCTGCTTGGGGATGTCGCTGGTCAGCACAGTCTCCTGACTGACGATGACGGACTTGCCGCCGGGGGGCGTGTACTGATAATAGCCGTAGTCCTGGCTGCCCAGGGCGGTGTCGTAGAGGATGCGGGCCTGTACGGGCACCGCCGCGCCGGAGTTGGCCACGCTCAGGCTGATGCTGACCATGCCCGACTCGTTGGACTCCGCGCTGGCCAGAGAGATGCTCTGGGTGAAGGTCAGCCCGTCTACGCTCCACACGGCCTGAATGGTCCCGTTGGCCGCCTGGGTGACGGCCACGGTGCTGCTGCCGGGGTAGCTGCCGCCAAAGATATAATCTTTGGCGGCGGTCCCCGTACCCACGCGGAAGGACACGAAGGAGGTGTCGTACTGCCCGTCGTGGTAAAGCAGCTCCTTGTTGTTGTCGGACTTCTTCAGGCGGTCGCCCTCTACCGTGCGGACGGTAAAGCCGCCGTTTTTCTTGCTGACGGACACGCTGATATAGTCGTCGCTGAGGGTATAGGCCTCGGCCAGCTCATCCGCCAGGGCGGACACAGCCATGGCGGGCACCAGGCCGATCACCATCGCCGCGCAGAGCAGCCACGAAAGGAGTCGTTTTTTCATCTGCTTATCCTCCCCTTCTTACTGCTCGATATAGAGCAGGATGCGGATGGTCTGCCGGTCCTGGGTGGTGACCAGCAGGGTGTAATAGCCCGTTCCGGTGACGTTAAACTTGCCGTTCTCGTCGAAGCTCAGGGAGCTGCCGGAGAGATACTTCATCTGGCCCGCGCTGAGGATGCCCCTCCGGGCCTTGATGGAGTACGGCTGGGTGCTGTTGAGCAGCGTCAGCGTGTGATCGTCGTCGGGGCGGAGCACCGCGGTGCTGTTGGGCAGGATGAGCTTGCCGTCGATGCTCACGCAGACGGTGTCCTTGCCGATGACGCGCACGAAGCGGGCGGCAGTGGTCACATTCTTCGCGTTGTCGGTGACGGTGTAGGTCACAACGTACTGGCCGGCCTTTGTCAGGTCGACGATAGTGTCGTCATACTTGACCGCCAGCTCATCTGCGGGTGTCACATCGTTCTTGTCCCAGACCTTGTAGCCCTTATCCAGCTCCGCCTTCAGTGCCTCCCATGCGCTGCCTTCCATCACATAGATGGTGCTGTTGTCGAAGCTGATGGACGGCGGGTCGTTGTCGATGTCACGCACCTTGAGGGACTGGATGGTCCAGTTGCCCGCCTTGTCCGTAGCGGTGAAGATGTAGGTGCCATTTGCGCCCAGGTCGATTTTCGCGGTGCCCGCGTCATCAAAGCGGTGGGAGCCGTTTTCGCCCCAGGTCACGGTGCAGGCTTCATCCACTGTGATGTCCACCGTGGCGGAAGCGCCTGCGCTGGTGTCCGGGGTGCCCACCTTCAACACCGGTGCGGTGCGGTCGATGTCCGTGATCGTGATGGGCACAACGGTCGTGTTGCCGGCCTGATCGTTGAGCAGAACGTTATAGGTCCCGTTCTGGGTAAACGTGATCTCCAGCGGGTGGTCCGGGTTATAGATGACCGGCATAAGTTGGCCCCCATCGATCGCCGTCTCGCCGTAATTGGCAGAAGTGACCGATTCACTCGGATAGATCTCCACAACGACCTTATAGGCATCATCCGTACCGTTCACTACAGCCCCCTTGCGGTCGTAGCGGGTCTCGACCTGCTTGGTGACCGTCGGCGCAGTCTTGTCGATGACGGTGACGCCGTTGAGGACCACCTCGCTGCTCTTTCCATTGGGGGCCGTGGCGGTGAAGATCAGCGTCTGTTTATAGTAGCCGGTATAGGTGACCGTGACCTTCTCCGGCGTGACCTCGAAGGTCACCAACGGCTTGTTATCCGACCCGTTGATCACATAACTCTGCGCAATGCCTTTTACGAGCAAGTCATGCGCCTGCTCGGGCTTCTCATTTTCCGCCCGGACAGTCAGCCCGCGCATGGCCTTGTTGCTTTCAATGTGGGCGATCACATTGGTATTCACCGGATCAGAGGGCGGACTGTTGACATCGATCCATGTCTCGGTCGCTTCATCGTAATAGGTTTTCGCAGACGGCGACCAGCGGACGGTGAGCTTGGGCGGCTTGGTGTCGATGCCAACGATCTCCTTAGATGCCGTTCCCGTATTGCCCGCTATATCGCGGAACAGGAACTGGATCTCACCATTGTCCGTAACATCGTACTCATAGGTGTTTCTGTCGATCCTGCGGGCACCCACCGGGAGGTCCAGCGTTACCGTATCCAGTTCATTGCCTTCTTCGTCCCTGACGCTGACCGGCGCTTCGTTATTGTCCTTATCCTCAAGCACGATGGTGAGCACTTTCTCATACAGGCTCTTGGCCTTGACCGTAATGGTCTCCGTAGGCGCGGTGGGCTCTGTGGTGTCGATCCTGTCGGGCACGGTGAAGGTGATCGTAGTGGAGTTCTTTTTCGAGGACTTATCCGTCACGGTGATGGTGACCGTCCCCGCCTCGGTGATCGTCAGCACGTTTCCGGTCAGGCTGCCGCCGGTAGCGGCGATGGTAAAGCCCGACGCGTCGCTGGCGTTGATGGTCAGGCTGTAGCCCTGCACATAGCCGAGGGCGTCGAACTTGGCCTTAATGTCACTGCTGGCAGTCGTGCCGGGGATGGTCTCCGCCCGGGTATACACGCCGCCGCGCTTGACGTAGAGGTCAATGTCCACATCGGGGGCGGTGGTGTCCGCCGGAGGCTCCTCAAATTTCTTGAGCGTCAGGCCCGCGGGGAGTTTTGCTTCCGCATCGCCTTCGTTCTTGAGGTCATCCACGTACTTGAAAACATGGGGATCTTTCTGGTTTTCCGGCGTGAACAGGAACTCGGTGCCAGTGCCGTCCGTCGGCGAGACATGGCGGTCAGTGGTGTACCACGCGCGCACATTGCCGGTGACGGTCACACTGCCGCCCTCGTCCGTAATGTACTTTTCCAGTTCGTCTTTGGTGAACTCCTGCCCCAACTGCTCCACATAGTAGTGGACCTGCGCCTTCGGCGCGCCCTTGATGATGTTGTCGATGTAGACGCGGAGGATATGCAGCGTCTCGGACTCGCTGCTGTCAGTATAAAGCCTGACGCTCACTTCCGCATTGGCGTCGAACTTCGTCTGACGCTTCTGGGCGGCGTAGAGTTTGTCTGTTCCGGGCAGAGTGGTCTCCCCGCCGTCAGCCTCTTTTCCCCACACCTTAATGACGCCCAGCACCGCATTGGTAGTCAACAGGACTGGTTTGCTCGTAACATCTGTGGTGGAGAAGCCCAGGTCGATGCTCAGGTCCTTACCATTGACGGTAAAGATGTCTCCGGTATCGATCGACTGAACATAGGTCTGCCCGAACACGTCCCTATACTGGATAGACCAAGTCCCGTTTCCGGACACGGGGAAGGCCCCGATCCAGTCGGTCTTAAATCCCTCGCCGTCCTTCTCGTGCCACGCCCAGGACTCCACGGGGCGGACAGGCTGGTTGAAGGTCACACCGAAAGCCGCTCCTTCAAAGTTCCAGCCGGTTGCCTCTGGCGCAAGATAATTGACCGCGTTGTCGGTCTTTTCGACCGTGCCCGTGTTGCCGAAGGCGTCCGTGGCGGTGACGGTGATGTCCATAGTGTCGTAGCCCTTGGGGTACGCACCGGTGACGGTGACGTTCAGAATGTCCCGGTTCCAGACCGGCCCGGATGTCTCAATGCTGGTTTTCTGCACTTCGATCGAATAAATGCCCGTGGCCTCCGCACCGGAGGCCGCCCATGAATAGTCACCGGTGCAGTTGAAGCTGCGGCTGACGGCGTGTTCGATGCTCTTCCCCGTGATGCTGTCTTTTCCCTTGAAGGTCAGGCCGATGTTGATGTCAAGGCCCTGCTCCATGGTGTCATAGTCGTCGCGGACGGAGAAGGTCATGACATAGGTGCCGTTGCTCTTGTTCTCGACTGTAACGCCGCTGTGCTGCGCATCAATGGCATCCGAACGGTTCGTGCTGTCGTTGAACCACGGTGCGCGCTGGGCGACCCGGACGCTCTCGCAGAGGGTGCCGTTAGCGCTCTCGGTGAAGATCCGATAGATCGCGCCGTCAGGCAGCAGGTCGGCGGTCCAGATGCCCTTGTCCTGGACCAGGTCGATGCGCTGGCCCTCGCCCATCCAGTAGCTGTTGTCCAGATCTTCCTTGTTTGTGGAGGTTTCGTATGGACTTTCATAGCCGTTTTCGTTCTGATACGCCCAGGCAAAGACCTTGAGCCCGGCGGTGCTCTTGCCGCTCTCCGGCGTGAACACCAGCTTGCCGGTCTTGAGATCGGCCACAGCCGTGCCGTCCACGCCGTCGCTCACCGGCAGGATGCGGACGTACTTCACGCTGCTGACGGCGCCGTTGGCGTAGACCTTCTGGATGGCCACGATGTTCTCCTTGTTAGGTCCCAGATGGATGTACTCATGGTTATTTTGGGCCATCTCGGCCGCGGCACTCTGGCTGAACACGAAGCCAGTCTGATGGGCCTCGTTTGCGAACTCCTGCTGCGCGGTGTCGCCCCGAAGCTTGAGCTTGACCGTCGGGTCCGCGGTGTTCCACATGACGATGTCGAACTCACCGACGCGTTTGGAGTCACCTGAAAGGAAATAGCCGGGCGTCGCGTCCGTCTCGCACTTGACGCTGAGACCATAGTAGCTCACCGCGCCGGAGGAGCCGGTGAAATTGTACTTGCCAAAGCCGTAGAGCGGCAGGACATAGACGCCCTCGGCGTTTTTGTCGATCTCCTTAACGCCCTCAGTGCCGTAATAGCCCTTCAGGCCGTAGGGGTCCCGGTTGGAGTAATTGGCCAGGATGTCGTAGGAGATGGGCTGGAACTGGAAATCGTCGTCGGGCTGAGTGGCGTCCACGTAGATCTGGTCGGGCAGCCTCACGACGGTGCTCCCGCCGGAACGGAAGGCGACGTGCAGCTCCACCAGGTAGCGGCCGGTGGCGCTGGGCTTTTCACCGATGAGGATGGTCTGCTTCACCTCATTGTCGGTATTGCCGACGGGGCCCAGGTAATATCTGGTATAGCTGTCCGGATCATTGTTGCCCAGCGTCTCATTGAACAGGCGAATGTAGCTTTCCTGCCAGTTGATGTCCTCATGCTTCCAGCCCAGCTTATCCTCGCCGATGGTGACGGTGAAGCGCAGGCCCTCCAGCGTGGACAGCAGGCCGTTGGCATTGGGCTTCAGGTTGTCGGCGGACAGGGAGATACCGCCCTTGTAGTTGCTCTCCGGGTCGTTGCCCGCCGCGCGGAGGGTGATGGTGTCGGAGGTGAAGGGGTACTGATCGTCGCCGAGGGTCCATGTTTCGGTAGCCTGATCATATTTTACCGCAGTTGCCTTGCCTGCATAGAGGGTGACTGGCAGGGTCCCCGTATAGCTTCCGCTGTTGATGCTCTGGACCAGATCGGTTATGTCGGCATTGTCCTTCGTAAAGGTATAGACACCGTTGCTCATACTGAGCGTACAGCTGAACCAACTGTTGAACCGAAGAACATCCACAGCAACACTGCTGTTCGCCGGGCTCAGCGCGTATCGATGGTTGGCGGCATCGATGGGCCACGCGACGAAAAGGGAGTCTCTATTGTTATCCGCCAGCTTCACGGTAAGTGATGCTTTCTGTTGGATGTCCGATGAATATTCCAGCTCATACTGTGCCTTCCGCAGATCGTAGCTATACTGCCCCAGGCAGATCGGGGCGGACTCATTTTCCTTGTCCGAGTTGTCCTCCGCCTTGACCCAGAGGTATCCGGAGAACATCGCACCACTCTGTACCGTAACGGTGACAGGGCTGACCACCCCACCGACCAGGCCGCCCTCTTCCCAAGCGTTGTCGTCAGGGGCATTCGTGGCGCTGTCGGTCCAGGCATACTGCCAAGCGGAGATGCCCTGGCTGTCGGAGAGGCTGACGTTGACGGTCAGGGTGCCGCTGGTGTTTCCGCTGTTCAGGGCGCGCGTGACCGTCCCCGCCGCAACGGTGGGGGCCAGGTTATCAATATACCACGAATTGCCGTTGGAGTCTGCCGGTGTGACTACGGCGTTGCTCTCGTTGCCCGCGTAGTCCTTGGCCTTCACGGTGATGGTGCACTTGGAGAAGTCCACATAGGTCTCGCTGGAGACGGGGCGGATGTGGAGCCAGACGTTCTCCGTCTGCTTGAACTGCTGGGCCACGCCCACGATGCCGGTCGTCCATTCGTTCTCAGCGACCGCAGTCTGCGCGTCGGCCTTGATCGCCCACTGGTACTGATACGCTTTCCCGTCGCCGCCGTTGTTGAGAATAAAGCTGCCGTTGATACCGGCATAGCCGGACTTGCCATCGGAGAGGGTGACGCCGTAGCGGAAGCCAGTGTCCTCCACCGCGTAGCTGCCCGAGAGCTCCGTCACCTCGGGCGCGTCCACGTC
>CAVJLQ010000092.1:0-3320 GCA_963650435.1 Alloprevotella sp.
GGGCCTTCATGTGGGCGTAGTGGTCGCCGAACTCCTTGTAGTAGCTGTCGGGCATGTCCAGACCCACCACGGCGGCCTCCATCAGGGGGGAGGGGCAGCCCACGGTGTTGAAGTCGTGATACTGCTTGATGCGGTCCATGATCTCCGGGCAGGCGATGGCATAGCCCAGGCGCCAGCCGGTGACGGAGTAGGTCTTGGACAGGCTGGAGCAGCTGACGGTGCGTTCCCACATGCCGGGCAGGGTGCTCATATAGGTGTGCTTGTGGCCCTCGTAGACGATGTGCTCGTACACCTCGTCCATAATGGCGTACACGTCATACTTCACGCACAGATCGGCGATGAGCTTCAGCTCCTCCACGGTGAACACCTTGCCGCTGGGGTTGGAGGGGTTGCAGATCAGGATGGCCTTGGGGTGCTGGCGGAAGGCGTCCTCCAGCACCTCGGGGTCGAAGTTGAAGGCCGGGGGCACCAGGGGGACGAACACCGGCTGGCAGTCGGCCATGATGGCCTGGGCCTTATAGTTTTCAAAATAGGGGGAGAACATGACGATCTTGTCCCCGGGGTTGGTCAGGGCAAAAATCGTGTCCACCATGGCCTCGGTGGAGCCGATGGTCACCACCATCTCGGTATCCGGGTCGGGGCGGCGGCCCATGAAACGCTCACACTTGCGGGCCAGGGCCTGGCGGAAGTTGGGGGCGCCCATGGTGATGGGGTACTGGTGGGGGCCTGTCCTGCTCACCTCGGCCAAACGGTCGGTCATGGCCTTAGGCGGGTCAAAGTCGGGAAAGCCCTGGGCCAGATTGATGGCTCCGCAGTCCAGACTCACCCGGGTCATACGGCGGATGACAGAGTCGGTAAAATGCTGGTTTCTTCTGCTCAGCTCCTGCATGGTATAGTCCTCCTTGGGCGGCGGGGCCGCTTTCTTTTTCTCCCGATCCTCTTTCGTGTTCCCCGCCCCCGCGGAAGCAGGGGGTGCGGAGGTCCTTTCTTCCGGGACACAAAACAGATCTGGTCGGTTTTTATAACTTTAACGCTTTTATGTCATAAATTCAATAGCCGTTTCCCGCAAAATATGGGGACGCGTCCCCCGCCCTTTCGTCAGAAATGACATTCTCCCTTCAAAACAGCGCCGCGCCCCCGCCCCAAAGGGGGCGGGGGCGCAGGATACCGGTCACGCCGCGGCTTATTTGACCAGACTGAATACATCCTCCGGGATGGTGAACTCGTCGGACAGCACCACCATAGCCACATAGTTCCCGTGGGTCTGCACCTGGGCCCGCTGCCACTGCACGGCGGTGTCCGGGTAGATGGTATCCTCCTGGGCCGTCTTGATGCGGTCGTTGAAGATCTTCTCCACCGCGGCCGCGTCACCGCTGTTCTCCACCTCCACCATGACCACCTCCGTGGCAAAGCCGGAGACGGGGGCCAGCTCGACCACCGTCTGCTTCCGGGCGATGTCCCGCAGGCCGGGATAGAAGGTGTCCAGATAGCCGCTGTCCTCCGGCTCCTCCAGCATCACCAGGTCGTCCTTCTTGTCCCCCTGGGCGTCCAGGATGGCCTCGTAGACCTTCTGCAGGTCGATCTGGGCCTCCTCCTTTTTCCCGCAGGCGCTCAGCGCCGCGGTCAGGCACAGGGCCGCGCACACAACTGCGATCACACGTTTCATGTTTTTCCCTCCTGTCCGATCTCTGTTCCGATCCTTACGTTTCTTCTCCGCGCTCCCGGGCGGCAAGGAACTCCTCCAGGCCGGTCCGCTCCTCCTCCGTGGGCGCGTGTCCTGTGAGCGTGCTCAGGCGCTCCTGCGCCTGGGCCGCAGTCTCTGCCCCCTCCGCCGCCTGGGCCAGAAGGAGCATCTGCCGGGCAAAGCCGGCAAACTCCTCCCCGGAGTATACGCCGTGGTGGGCGGGGACATACCAGCGGGCATCCAGGGCCAGCAGGGTCTCCATCAGCCGCCGGGTGCGCCCCACCGTGCGGCACCAGGGCTCCCGGTCCATATTCAGATACAGGCAGTCCCCCAGGAACACCACCCCCTCCTCCACCAGCTGCACCACGCAGCAGTCGGGGGTGTGGTCGCTGTCCACCCGGAAGATCCGCGCGGTCAGGCCGCCCAGGTCTATGGTCTCCTCCCGGTCGAACAGGCGGGACACCGCGGGGATCTGGATCTGCCGGCCGTCGTCCGGCCACTCGATCAGGATGTTCTCCCGGCAGAACTCCATCTCCGTCCCCTCCGCCACCCGCCGGGCGATGGCCTCGTCCGTCCAGGACAGTCCCCGCATCCAGTCCAGCTTCTCCGCCGTGGCCCGGCAGGCCGTCACCGGCAGACCGGTGCTGGCCGCGCCGAAGGTGTGGTCCCAGTGCCAGTGGGTCAGGCACAGGGACTGGATGGGCGGGATGGGCAGGCTCTCCGCCGCCGTCAGCAGCTGCTTCACATGGGCGGGGCTGTTGCCCCCGTCGATCAGCAGGGCGGCATCCCGCCCCGCGGCCAGCCCCAGGGCTGGCCTGTCCCCCGCCTCCACCGGCGGGGTGTACCACACCCGGGACGTCAATTGGATCACAGCCATACCGCTGTCCCCCTTCCGCTTTTTGCTTCTGTGTGGTGATGGTATCACCGGGGCGCAGGCAAGTCAAGAAAGGTTTTCTTAAGATTTTCCGTCCGCGCCCCGACTTTGCAAATGGGGATAGAAGATCGGAGCAAGCGGCGACCGCTTGCTCCGATCCGGCAAAGAATAGAGACCTGTTGAGGGGGACCTTTTCGGTCCAGGGGGCAGCTTATTTCGCGCTTGGGTCCTGTGGCTCGGTCTCTTGATCCTTATCAAACTGTACGCCGCTCCGTTCAGAGCGCTTTGTGATCGCCATGGCGGAGACAAAGGTGACCGCCTCCGCGATCCCCACGGTGGGCCAGAGGAGCGCGCCGTTTGTGAGGAAAGACAGCGCCACCACGCACAGCGGCGTAAAGATCAGACCACGCAGCACATTGACCGCGACGGCCTCCTTGGTGCGCTTTGTGGAATAGAGGTAGGCGGACAGAACTGTATTCACCGACGCAAACAGGAACGCCCAGCAATACTGCGGGATCGCGGCAACTGCCAGTTCCGTAGCCGCAGCGTCCGCGCCGAACATCTGGCAGATCGGCTTATCCAGCAGCATGATCGCCGCATAGACAACGGCGCTTCCGATAAAGCTGACGATCATGCCCCAGCGCTTGAAGTAGAGCAGGTCATCGGCGTTTTTATCGCCGTAGCTCTGCCCAAAGAGCGGCTGCATCCCCTCGGACACACCGATAAACACGGCATAGGCAAAGGCTACCACATAGCTGATGA
>CAVJLQ010000093.1:0-8381 GCA_963650435.1 Alloprevotella sp.
ACGCCGAGGGCTCTATGAACGCCGCCAACATCCTCAAGCCCGCCCTGTCCCGGGGGGAGCTGCAGGTCATCGGGGCCACCACCATCACGGAGTACCGCACCTATATCGAGAAGGACGCCGCCCTGGAGCGGCGCTTCCAGCCCGTGACCCTGAAGGAGCCCGACCGGGAGGAGGCTCTGGCCATCCTCCGGGGGCTGCGGGGCCGGTATGAGGCCCACCACCACCTGACCATCTCCGACCGGGCGCTGGAGGCGGCGGTAGACCTGTCCCGCCGGTATCTGCCCACCCGTTTTCTGCCGGACAAGGCCATCGACCTGATGGACGAGGCCGCCGCCCGGGCCCGGCTGGAGCAGCCCACCATGCCCCCGGAGCTGCGGGCCCTGAAGGACCGGGCGGGGGAGGCCGCCCGGCAGCTGGACCAGGCGGTGCGCCAGCGGGACTTTGAAAAGGCCGCCCTGCTGCGGGACGCCGAGGGCTCCTTCCGCCGCCAGCTGGAGGAGGGCCGCCGGAAGTGGCAGGCGGGGCAGGAGCACCGCACCGTGGACGAGGGGCACATCCGGGCCGTGCTGGAGCAGTGGACGGGGGTGCCCGTCCGCGCCCCCGACGGGGAGGAGCGGACGGCGCTCCACGGCCTGGAGGACACCCTGCGCCGCTCTCTGGTGGGTCAGGACGGGGCCGTCCGCGCCGTGGCCCGGGCCATCCGCCGCAGCCGCATGGGCCTGCGGGACCCCGGCCGGCCGGTGGGCTGCTTCTTGCTGCTGGGGCCCACGGGGGTGGGTAAGACCCAGCTGTGCCGCACTCTGGCCCAGGCCCTGTTCGGCAGTCAGGACGCCCTGCTGCGCTTTGATATGTCGGAGTATATGGAGCCCCACTCCGTCTCCCGCCTGATCGGCGCGCCCCCGGGGTATGTGGGCCACGACCAGGGGGGACAGCTCACCGAGCGGGTGCGCCGGGCCCCCTGGTCGGTGGTGCTGCTGGACGAGCTGGAGAAGGCCCACCGGGACGTGTGGTCGGTGCTGCTGCAGGTGATGGAGGAGGGGGTGCTCACCGACAGTCAGGGGCGGAGGGCCGACTTTCGGAACACGGTGCTGGTGATGACCTCCAATCTGGGCTCCCAGCGCTTTGCCCGGGGGCCCGGGCTGGGCTTTGCCCCGCCGGAGGCCGCCCAGCGTCAGGCCCTGGAGCGCGAGGTGCTGGCCGACGCCAGGCGCACCTTCCCCCCGGAGTTCCTCAACCGGCTGGACGGGACGCTGGTGTTCCACCCACTGGACAGCGGCTCTCTCCAGGCCATCGCCCGCCGCCTGCTGGAGCAGACGGGCGCCCGGATGCAGGCCCAGGGGCTGACCCTGCGGGCGGACGACGGGGCGGTGGCACTCATCGCAAAGCAAGGAGAGGACCAGACTTACGGCGCCCGGCCCCTGCGCCGGGCGGTGACCGAGTGGGTGGAGGACGCCGCCGCCGACCTGCTGCTGTCCGGCGGGGCAAAGCCGGGGGATACCCTGTATCTGACGGCGGAGGGGGACAGAGCCGCCCTGCGGGCGGAGACGCCCGCCCAGCAGGCATAAATACAGCGGCCCGCCGAGCTCATTCGGCGGGCCGCTTACTGTATCGCATTTTTCCTTTACAGGCGCACCATCTGCTCGATGGGGGCGGAGCAGATCATGGCCTGCTCCGGGGTGCGCAGGCCGTGGGCGGCGTTCACGGCCTCCATAATGGCCTTCCGCTTGTCGTTGGGCACCACGATGGCCACGATGTCCCGCTCGGCGGTCAGCTCCAGGTCATAGCCCCGCTCCAGCTCCTCCATGCCGCTCCACCGGGCCTTGATCACGGTGCCGCCCCGGGCGCCCTGCTCCTTGGCGGTGACCATGATCTGGTCGGCGCTGCCCCGGACACAGGTGACCAGGATCAGGCTGTTCTTGCTCTGATTTTCCATAGGGGGCTCCCCTCCGTTTCCTTTTTTGTTCTGCTGGGCGTGGTAGTCGATGGCGGCGGCGGCCAGGTTGTTCATCCCCGACAGGGGCAGGGTGAACACGATGCCCGTGGCCCCGGCGGCGCCCCGCAGTTCGTTGTCCAGCAGGGCCATCAGGTGCCGGGCCGCGCCGCTCTCGGCATAGCTGAGCACCACGTCCTTCTCGCTGGAGCCCAGGCCCAGGATGTCCATGATCTCCGACGTAGCAGTGCCCTTTCCGGGGCACTGGGTGTGGAGAAACACAGCGTGCTTTTTATATAGCTTCTGGATGGCGGTGCCGCGGCCCCGCTCCACAATGGATACGATCACATGAATTCCTTCCATAGCTGCCTCCTGTCACAGGTCGAAATAGACCACGCTGTCCTCCACCCGCTCCAGGCGCACCCGCTGGCGGCGCAGGGCCAGCCTGTGGCTGACCTGGCTGGACAGGCCCATGACCTGGATGGTCACCAGAGGTGTCATGGCCACCATGGCCACGATGCCGAAGGCATCGGTCATCAGGTCGCCCCCCACGGCGGAGCAGGCCCCCATGGCAAAGGGCAGCAGGAAGGTGGCCGTCATAGGCCCACTGGCCACGCCGCCGGAGTCGAAGGCGATGCCGGTGAAGATGCTGGGCACGAAGAAGGTCAGCCCCAGGGACACGGCGTACCCCGGCACCAGCAGCCACATGATGTTCAGGCCCGTGAGCACCCGCACCATGGCCAGCCCCACGGACACGCACACGCCGATGGACAGGGCGTTGCCCATGGCCCGCTGGGAGATGGAGCCGTTGGACACCTCCTCCACCTGCTTGGTCAGAACGGCCACGGCGGGCTCCGCCTTGACGATGTAAAAGCCGATCAGCATCCCGATGGGCACCAGCAGCCAGGGGCGGCTGCCGGAGGCCACCGCCGTGCCGATATACTGGCCCGCGGGCATAAAGCCCACATTCACCCCGCACAGGAACAGCACCAGCCCCAGATAGGTATAGGCAAAACCGGATACGATGCGCAGCAGCTGCCCCCGGCGGAACTTGCGGGTGAACAGCTGGAACAGGGCGAACACCAGGGCGATGGGCAGCAGGGCGGCGGCCACCTCCCGGAAGTACTCGGGGAACCCGTGGACAAAGTACCGGGCGGCGGCGGCGGTGTCCGCCACCTCCGGGATGGCGGCCAGCTGCTGCTCCGCCTTGTCGGGCCGATAGACGATGCCCAGCAGCAGCACGGACAGGATCGGTCCGATGGAGCACAGGGCCACAAGGCCAAAGCTGTCGCTGGCGGCGTTCTTATCGCTGCGGGAGGAGGCCACGCCCAGGCCCAGGGCCATGATGAAGGGCACGGTGATGGGCCCGGTGGTCACGCCGCCGGAGTCGAAGGACACGGGGATGAAGTTGGCCGGGGCAAAGGCCGCCAGCAGGAACACCAGCCCGTAAAACAGCAGCAGCAGGCGGCGCAGGGGCACCCCCCACCGCACCCGCAGGGTGGCCACCACCAGGAACAGGCCCACTCCCACCGCCACGGTGAGGATCAGCACCATGTTGGGGATGGCGGCGATCTGGTTGGCCAGCACGGTCAGGTCGGGCTCCGCCATGGTGGACAGCACCCCCAGCAGGAAGTACAGCAGCACGGGGATCAGCAGCCTTTTCTTCCCGCTGAGCACCGCGCCCACCCCCTCCCCCATGGGCAGCATGGACATGTCCACGCCCAGGGTGAAGAACCCCATGCCGATCACCAGCAGCACCGCCCCGAACAGGAACAGCACCAGGGTGCCCGGCTCCAGGGGGGCAATGGTGACGGACAGCAGGAACACAATGGCCGTGATGGGCAGGACCGAGGCCATGGACTCCTGGAGCTTTTCTGAAAATTGCCGGTTCAAATGCAAGGTCGTTCCTCCTTCCCCCGCCGGGGGCACAAAACAAAGCTGTGTGGTTTTTGTCCAGTATACAGGAAAACCCCTGTCCTGTCCCTGTTTTTAACGCTTTCTAAACGCTGGGCACTTTTCTTTAACTGTCCGGGCGCGTCCCCGCCGCCCTTGCAGGATGCGGGCGAAATTGGTATAATAGGATCCCTGATTTTTTTGTATTTCCCGCCCCGCAGGGGGCGGGAAATACATGGGCTCCCATAGTCGAGGGAGCACAAAATGAGATCGGGAGCAAGATGATCGTACTTCACCTTATACTACGGAGGTCATTATGGGCCGTTCCCCTTCCCGCGCCCGCCCCGGGCGCGCCATATGGATCCTGCTCCTGTTCCTGCTGCTGGCGGCGGGGGCAGCGGCGTATCTTCTGCGCCCCAAGCCGCCCCAGTACATCACCTACGGCAACCGCCAGGTGCTCCTGCTGGAGGACGTGGCCCCCAGCACCCTGAATCCCCAGGGCTTCCATCTGGACGAAAACGGCCGCATGGCCTACAGCGACGGCCAGCTGACCGCCCTCACCGGCATCGACGTCTCCTCCCACCAGGGGGAGATCGACTGGCAGCAGGTGGCCGCCGCCGGCGTCCGCTTCGCCATGATCCGGGCGGGGTACCGGGGCTACGGCGAGGAGGGGACGCTGGTGACCGACAGCCGCTTTGCGGAGAATATCTCCGGCGCCCTGGCCGCCGGGCTGGACGTGGGGGTCTACTTCTTCTCTCAGGCCGTCACCGTGGAGGAGGCCCAGGAGGAGCTGGCCCTGGTGCTGGAGCTCATCGCCCCCTATGCGGTCACCTACCCCGTGGTGTTCGACTGGGAGCGGATGCCCGCCGAGCGCAATGCCCGCACCCAGGACGTGACCGGCCAGG
This sequence comes from Alloprevotella sp., assembly GCA_963650435.1. Classification (GTDB taxonomy): domain Bacteria; phylum Bacillota; class Clostridia; order Oscillospirales; family Oscillospiraceae; genus Lawsonibacter. The sequence continues at coordinate 4,729 of CAVJLQ010000093.1, forward strand.
AGCTGACGGACATGGCCGCCGCCTTCTGCCGGGGGGCGGAGGAGGCGGGCTATACCCCCGCGGTATACGCCAACCAGAACCTGGCCTATCTCACCCTGAATCTGAGCCAGCTGAAGGACTGGCCCTTCTGGCTGGCCCAGTACAGCGACGTGCCCACCTTCTACTACTGCTGCGACATCTGGCAGTACAGCCACACGGGGTCGGTGCCCGGCGTGAGCACCAATGTGGACCTGGATCTGGCCTTCCGGGACTTTGCCGCCGGCTGAGAGGGGTGCATCTATGGATACGCTGGAATTTCTTTCGGAATACCGGGAAGACGCCCGCATCGAGGCCAAGCGGGCCCAGGGCGGCCTGCCCCACAGCCTGTGGGAGACCTACTCCGCCTTTGCCAACACCCTGGGGGGCGTGATCCTGCTGGGCGTGGCGGAGAATGAAACAGACAAGAGCCTGTACCCCGTGCCCCTCTTCGACCCCCAGGCCCTGGCAGAGGAGTTCTGGGACATGGTGAACGACCCGGAGGTGGTCAGCGCCAACATCCTCCAGCGGGAGGACGTGCAGATCCTGAACGCCGGAGGCGATCAGATCGTGGCCATCTTCGTCCCCCGGGCCCCCGCCCAGCTGCGGCCGGTGTACATCGGGCAGGATCCCTATCGGGGCACCTACTTCCGCATGGGGGAGGGGGACTGCCGCGCCCAGCGCCACGAGGTGCTGGCCATGCTGCAGGATCAAGAGGACATCAGAAAAAAGGAGACTTGATCCATGGATCAGGACAAAGCATTTTTAGGCACCCAGCCCGTGGGCAAGCTGCTGTTCAAGCTGGCGGTGCCCACGGTGATCGCCCAGCTGGTAAACATGCTGTATAACATCGTAGACCGCATCTACATCGGCCACATGCCGGGGGATGGGACTCTGGCCCTGACCGGGGTCGGGGTCTGTCTGCCCCTGATCATCCTGGTGTCCGCCTTTGCCGCCTTCGTGGCCTCTGGCGGCGCCCCCCGGGCCTCCATCTCCATGGGCCGCGGGGATCACGACAGCGCGGAAAGGATCCTGGGCGGCTGCTTTACCATGCAGCTGGTCATCTCCGCCGTGCTCACCGCTGTTCTGCTGCTGTGGGGCCGGGATCTGCTGCTGCTCTTCGGCGCCAGCGAAAACACCATCGAGTACGCCGCGGCCTATATGAGCATCTATGCCGCGGGCACCGTATTCGTCCAGCTGACCCTGGGGCTGAACGCCTTCATCACCGCCCAGGGCTTCGCCCCCGTGGGGATGAAGACCGTGCTCATCGGCGCGGTGTGCAACATCATTTTGGACCCCATCTTCATCTTCGGCCTGCGCATGGGCGTGCGCGGGGCCGCCCTGGCCACAGTGCTGTCCCAGGCCGTGTCCTGCGCCTGGGTGCTCCGGTTCCTCACCGGCCCCCGCACCACTCTGCGGCTGAAGCGGCAGGACCTCCGGCCCCGGGCAAAGCTCATCCTGCCCTGCGTGGCCCTGGGTCTGGCCGCCTTCATCATGCAGAGCAGCGAGAGCGTCATCTCCATGTGCTTCAACTCCTCCCTGCTGAAATACGGCGGAGACCCGGCGGTGGGGGCCATGACCATCCTGTCCAGCGTGATGCAGTTCGCCATGCTGCCCCTTCAGGGCATCGCCCAGGGGGCCCAGCCCATCACCAGCTACAACTATGGTGCCCGGAACAGCCAGCGGGTGCGGGCCAGCTTCCGCCTGCTGCTGACGGTCAGCCTGATCTACTCCACCCTGCTGTGGGCGGCGATCATGCTCTTCCCCCAGCTGTTCGCCCGCATGTTCACGCCCAACCCGGAGCTGATCGCCTTTACGGCCCGCGCCCTGCGCCTTTACTGCGGCGCCCTGTTCCTGTTCGGCCTGCAGATCGCCTGCCAGATGACCTTCGTGTCCATCGGCAATGCCCCCTGCTCCATCTTCGTGGCCGTGCTGCGCAAGTTCATCCTGCTGCTGCCCCTGATCTACCTGCTGCCCCATCTGCTGCCCGACCAGACCAGCGCCGTCTATCTGGCGGAGCCTACCGCAGATGTGATCGCCATGAGCTGCACCGCGGTCCTGTTCTCCCGCCAGTTCAAAAAGGCGCTGCAAAAGCTGGACGAGCCCCTTCCATAAGAAATGCCCATCGGGAAGTGTCCCGATGGGCATTTTTCAGCTCTCCATATGCTTGCCCAGAAAGGCGGCGATGGACTGGGCCAGCTTATATTCCACCTCGCCGCTGTTGAGCCCCTCGCCCTCCCCCACAAAGGCCACGCAGCCAAGCACGTCCCCCTGGGACAGGATCGGGGCCGCAATGGACAGACAGTATTTCTCCTTGTCGGCGCACAGGGGGATCGCCGCCTCGCCGGGGCGGTACTGATAGATCTGCCGCCCCTCCATCAGCCGCTCCACATCGGGGGACAGCCTCTGGTCGGACAGCTCCCGCCGGGGCTGCCCCGCCGCGGCGATGCAGCTGTCCCGGTCTGTGATCACGGTGGGCCGGCCGGTGGTCCGGTTCAGAGTGTCGCACAGCTGCCCCGCAAATTCCGACAGCCCGCCCATCAGGGAATACTTTTTGAAAATGACCCCGCCGTCCCCGCTCGTGTAGATCTCCAGGGGGTCACCGTTGCTGATGACATTGACACGGAAGACCTTGTCCCCACGGTTTTTGGAGGACTGGATCAGCAAATTCTCGATATCTTCCGTGCCTTGGTCAAAATTTGCGGCATCCTCCGTTTCCGCTGGAAGGGTCCCGCTCTTGAGAATGGAGTCGATGTCTGCCTTGAGTTGTATCTCGATGTGGTCTTCATAGACCTTGATCTGCTGGATCATCAATTCCAGATCGTTACGCTCCAGCTTGGGCTTGCGGAGGATGTCGTCGAACACCTCCATAGCGGTCTTGGCCACCCGGTTTACCTGAATGATGGTGCTGCGTCTGTCCTCCGCTATGGCGATTTGGTGATCCAGACCCTCCATGCGCCGCAGCAGGTCGTTTTCCAACTCGTCGTAGGTCTCCTCCAGCATTTCCTCATTTTCCGGGTGCTTCATAATGTCCCGGATGCGCTGCCGCTTGGTGGCTTTCAGCTCCTCCTGCAGGTCGGCCAGCACCTCGGCCAGATGCTCGGCGGAGCGCTCCGTCTCCCCAATGTCCTCGTCCTCCCGGTCGAGGTCGGCGTTGAGCCGCGCCAACATTTCGGCAGAATTGTCCTTCACCTTCTGCACATAGGCTTTCACCACCTCGTCCAGCTTGTCCACCCGGATGTGGTGGCTGGTGCAGGCTTTCAACCCCCGCTTGTGGTACTCACCGCAGCGGTAGGCGTCCTTGAGGTCGGAGCGGCTCATAGCAAACATAGGGCTGCCGCAGTCGCCGCAGAACAGGAAGCCGGAGTAGGTGTTGTCATTGATTTTCACGCCCCGGTAACAGGAGGTGGTGCGCTTTTCCCGCAGGGCGCGGGTGATGGCAAAGGTGCGGTAGTCGATGATGGCCTGGTGGTGATTCTCGAACACTAAATGGTCGCTCTCGTCCCGCTTGATCTCCGCGCCGTTGATCTTCCCGCGGGCGTACTTGCCCTGCCGCAGAGTACCGATGTAAAAATCGTTGTCAAGGATGCCCTGCACCGTGACGATGGCCCATACGGGCTTCACCTGCCGTTTGCACA
>CAVJLQ010000094.1:0-8614 GCA_963650435.1 Alloprevotella sp.
AGTAAGGACACCGCCGCAGCACTTTGCTGGAAGTGCTGCGGCGGTGCTTTTTCATTATTTTACCCTCAGCCGTTTGGCCAGCTCCCCGTTTGGGGTGACCCAGGCCGTTTCATAGGTGGTGTAGACCACCATGCCGGGGCGGGCCCCGGCGGGCTTTTTCACGAATTTCACCGGGGTGTAGTCCACGGGGACCTTGCCGCCGTCCCGCCCCTGAGAGAACCAGGCGGCCAGACTGGCGGCCTCGTTCAGGCTCTGGGCGTCAGGCGTTTTCCCCTCCGTCCACAGGATGACGTGGGAGCCGTGGATCTTCTGGGTGTGGAACCAGATGTCGCTCTTAAAGGCCTGCTTGCAGGTGAGCAGGTCGTTCTGGGTGTTGTTTTTCCCCACGGAGATGCGCAGCCCGGCGGAGGAGCGGAACTCCATGGGCTTGGAGTTGGCCCGCTTCTCCTGCCCCTTGGCCCTGGCGCCCCGGAGGTAGCCGCAGCCGGCCAGCTCCTGGCGGATCTCCCGCAGGTCGCGCTCCCCCTCGGACAGGGAGATGTTCTCCAGCACGCTGTTGAGATACTCCAGTTCCGTCCGGCCCTTGGCCAGCTGGATGGTCAGCATCTTCTCCGCCGTCTTGGCCTTGTTGTACTCCTTATAGTACTTCGCCGCGTTCTGCTGGGGGGTGAGGAGGGGATCCAGACGGATGTCTACCTCCCGCTGCTCCGGGTCGTAGAAGTCCACGGTGTGGAGACACTTCATGCCCCGCTCCATGCAATGCAGGTTCGAGGTGAGGATATCCCCGAACTGGCGCAGCTGCTCCCGGTTTTGGGTGGCGGCAAGCTCCTGCTCCTGGTGGGCGATCTTGCGGGCGGTGCGGTCCCGGGCGTTGGTCACGGCCCGGATCAGGTCCTGCCCCCTCTGCTTCACTCGCTCCTGCTGCTCCTTCTGCTCATAGAACTGATCCAGCAGGGCGGAAAACGATGGGAAGGAAATAGACTTTACAGCATCATGGTACTGCCCAATGGGGACGAAGGAGAAGTCGAAGGGGCGATCCTCCTTTGTCAGCATTACTGCTGTAAAGTTATTTTCTTTTACGGAGTTGAGCAGCTGCTCCAGCCGATCCAGCAGGGCGGAGCGGCCCTTTTCGCCCATTTCCCTGAAGGTCAGGCTGTCGTCGCCCCAGGCGCGGAAGCACAGCTCCCGGCAGATCAGGGGGGACAGGCCGCCGAAGGTGTCCAGCAGCCATCCGCTGCCCCGGCTGTCCTCCGGCGCGGCGGAGAACAGGCCCTCCAGCTCCTCGTGAGACAGGGCGGCGGGATCCGCCTTCTCCACAGCTGGGGGCAGGCGGTAGAACATCCCCGGCTGAAGGATCCGGCCCTGGCTCCCGGCGGAGTCCAACCCGGAGTCCACCCGGCGGATACAGTCCAGGATCCGGCCCTCGCCGTCCAGCAGCAGCAGATTGGCCCGGCGGCTGATGGCCTCCAGCACCAGGCGGCGCTCCACCCGGTCGCCCAGCTCGTTGGTGGCTTCAAAGCGCAGGTCCACGATGCGCTCCATGGGGGGCTGGCTAATGGACAGCAGCCGCCCGCCGGTCAGGTGCTTGCGCAGCAGCATACAGAACATGGGGGGCGCGTCGGGATTTTCCCGGTTCAGGGCGGTCAGCTGGGCCCGGGGGTGGCTCTGGTTGGCGGACAGCAGCAGCTTCACGTTTCCCGACTGGGGGGAGCGCAGGCCCAGCACCACCTCGTCCCGGCCGGGCTGGTAGATCTTGTCGATGCGCCCGCCCGTCAGGGCGCCGCTCAGCTCGTGGATCACTCCGGACAGGCACAGTGCGTCCAGCGGCATATCAGGTCCCCTCCTCTCCCATCATCAGGGAAAACAGTTGGTTCAAGCGCTCCGTGTGCCCCTGGAGGTACAGCCAGCCGAACAGGGCCTCCAGGGCGGTGGCAGTCTGATACTCCTCCCGGCTGGCCGCTTTTGGGACGGAGTGGGGGGCGGTGTTCCGCCCCCGGCGGAACACGTCCTGCTCCTCGTCCGTCAGCAGGGGCAGGATGGCCTGCACCATCCGGGCCTGGGCCGGGGCGGCCACATATTTTACCGTGGCCCTGTGCAGGTCGGCGGCCCGGGCCTTGCCGTGGAGGCACAGCCAGGAGCGCACCATCACCTCGTACACGCTGTCCCCCAAATGGGCCAGGCCCAGGCTGGACAGGTTCAGCAGGGTATCGCGGTCGGCGTTCAAATGAAAGTAGTCTGTCATGGAAGTTCCCCGATCTCACCAGCGCACCCGCGGCGGGACTGCGGATGCAGCTGTCAATTTGCTCTATATTCTACCATGTCCCGGGGAAAAACACAAGCGCAGGCGGTTATCCCAGCTTGTCGAAAAAGTCTTTTCGACAAGCTGAAGAAGATTTTGAATCTTTTTCAAAGTTTCAAAATCTTATGATCAAAAACGAAAGACACCCTTCCTGGGTTTCTTTCGTAACTATCTTCCTTCCCGTATCTATTCGTTCTGCTACTTTTTCGAAGGCCTTATCCTTGCCTTTTGGCGGGAAAAGCGGTAAAATCCATGTATGGATCTCCGGGAAATTAAGAGAAAGGGGGAGGGACCGTGCGCTATCTGGCTATCGTCTCCTTCTCCTTCGCTGCCGGGGTGTTCGGGGCGGTGTACAGGCTGCCGGAGGGGCTGTGGCTGCCGATCGCGGCGGCGCTGGCTGTGCTGTGCCCGCTTTCGCCCCTCCTGCGCGCGCTGCCCAAGGGGAGAAAGCGGGCGGCTCTGATCTGTGGCGGCTTGGCCGCGGGCCTGCTCTGGACGGCCGCCTATACGGCGGTGTTTTATGCCCCGGCCCGGGCGCTGGACGGGCAGACCGTGCGGCTGACGGGCACGGTCACCGACTATCCGCAGGAGACGGCCTGGGGCTGGTCCGTCCCCGTGAAGGTGGAGACGGAGGGCCGGGTGACCGTCCCCACCCTGCTCTATGTAGACGGGCAGGGCAGCGGGCTGTGTCCCGGGGACGAGATCGAGACCGTGGCCCACTGCACTCTGGCCGAGCGCACCTTCAGCGGGGCGGAGATCACCTACTTTACCGCCAAGGGCATCTTCCTGCGGGGCGTGGCCTACGGCGAGCTGAAGATCGCCCGCCCGGAGCGGATCCCCCTCTCCTGCCGGCCCGCCGTACTGTCCCAGCGGCTGAAGGCGGGGATCGACCGCAGCTTTCTGGCGGATGCGGCCCCGCTGGTGAAGGCCCTGGTCACCGGGAACCGGGACAGCCTGTCCGACCCCTTTACCTCATCCCTTCAGCGCACCGGCCTGTCCCACACTGTGGCTGTGTCCGGGATGCATGTGGCCTTTCTGGCGGGGGCGCTGTCCCTGCTGCTGGGCCGGGGGCGGAAACGCACTGCCCTGGTGCTGATCCCCCTGGTGCTGCTGTTTATGACGGTGGCGGGCAGCACCCCCTCGGTGGTGCGGGCGTCGGTGATGATCCTGCTGCTGGAGATCGCGCCCCTGTTCGACCGGGAGCGGGACGGCCCCACGGCCCTGGGCTTTGCCCTGCTGCTCATTCTGCTCCAGAACCCCTTTGCCGCCGCCCATGTGGGGCTTCAGCTATCCTTCCTGGCGGTGGCGGGGATCTTCTGCTGCTCCGACGCCATTCAGGGCTGGGCATTTTCCATTTATAAGCCGAAAAAGCGGAAGCGCTTTACCCCCATGTGGCTGCTGGACAGGGCGGTGTTCTTCGTAGTGTCCACCCTGTCCGCCACTCTGGGCGCCATGGTGTTCGCAACGCCCCTGGTGGCCCTGTACTTCGGCTCGGTGTCCATCGTCTCTCTGCTGGCGAACCTGCTCACCCTGTGGGCGGTGGGGCTGGTCTTTACCGGCGGCCTGCTCACAGGTGTCCTGTCTATGGCCGGCCCCGCGCTCGGCGCCGCGGCAGCGGCGGCGACGGCGCCCCTGGCCCGGTATCTGAACTGGGTCATCCCCAAGCTGTCCAACGTCCCCTTTGCCGCCCTGTCCATGGACTCCTTCTACTACCGGGCCTGGCTGGCGCTGGTGTATGCCGTCCTGCTGACCGGGGCCCTCATCAGGGGGAAGAAGCGCGTTCGAGTGCCCCTCGCCGTCTGCGGGGTGACCCTGTGTGCCGCCGTGGCCCTGACGGTGAGCATCTTCCGGAGCGGAGCCATGGCGGCGGCGGTGCTGGATGTGGGCCAGGGGGAGAGCGTTCTGCTGCGCTGCGGGGACAGCCTGACCCTGGTGGACTGCGGCGGAGACAGCACGAACAACGCCGGAGATATCGCCGCCGACTATATCCGGAATATGGGCGGCCAGAAGCTGGATCTGTTGGTGATCACCCACTTCCACGACGACCACGCAAACGGCGTGCCCCAGCTGTTGGAGCGGGTGCCGGTGGACGCCATCGCGTTTCCCGCGGCGGCTGAGGAGTCCCAGCTGAAGGGGACGATCCTCTCCGCGGCGGAGGAGAAGCAGATCGCGCTGTATGAGATCGGCGAAGACCGGACCGTGACCCTGGAGGGGGAGCGCCTGCGGCTCTTCGCGCCCCTGGGCGCGGGGGAGACCAATGAGGAGGGCCTGTCCGTGCTGGCCACCTCCGGAGACTTTGACGTGCTCATCACCGGGGACATGGGCGGCGATGTGGAGCAGCTGCTGCTGGAGCATACGGAGCTGCCCCATGTGGAGCTGCTGGTGGCGGGCCACCACGGCTCCAAATACTCCACCTCGCCGCAGCTGCTGGCCGCCATCCAGCCGGAGACGGTGGTGATCTCCGTGGGGGCCGACAACCGCTACGGACACCCGGCATCGGAGACGCTGGAGCGCCTTTCCGCCGCCGGAACGGAGCTTTACCGCACAGACCTGCAGGGCACGGTGCTCATCCGGGCCCGGGGGAACTGATACCATACCATCGGTCGATAAGGGCAAACACGCTTGTCAGCCGATGGTGATACAGAAGGAGAAACGCTATGCCGCCCAAAGCAAAGCCGGATACTGCCGGCTATACCAAACTGAAAAAGGATCTGTCCGCCAAGACGCCGGGCCAGCTGTATGTGTTCCACGGGGAGGAGACCTACCTCCGGGACTACTACCTGGGCCAGCTGCGGCAGCAGCTGCTGGCCGGAGGGATGGGCACCTTTAACCTCCACGAGATCGCCGCCAAGGATATGTCCCCCCACGCCCTGGAGGAGGCCATCGACTGCCTGCCCATGATGGGGGAGCGCACCCTGGTACAGATCACGGACTTCGACCTGTATAAGGCGGGGGAGAAGGACCGGGAGCAGTACGCCGCCCTGTTCGCCCAGCTGCCCGACTACTGCTGCGTGGTGTTCATTTACGACCTGATCCCCTACAAGGGGGACGCCCGCACCAAGCTGGCCGCCGCCCTGAAGCAGTACGGCACCGTGGTGAACTTCGCCCGGCAGGACCAGGGGGACCTGGTGGACTGGGTGCGCCGCCGGTTCCGGGCGGCGGGGAAGGACATCGACTCCCGTCTGGCCCTGGACCTGATCTTCCTGTGCGGCGACCTGATGACCACCCTGATCGGCGAGATCGAGAAGGTGGCCGCCTATGCCAAGGGCCCCCGCGTCACCCGGGAGGACATCGACGCCGTGGCCACCCCCCAGCTGGACGCGGTGGTGTTCCGCATGACCGACGCCATCGGCGAGGGGAACTTCGACCGGGCGGCCGCCGTGCTGGGGGAGCTTTTACAGATGCAGGAGCCGCCCATCAAGATCATGTGGTCCCTGGGCCGGCAGATGCGGCAGCTGTACTCCGCCCGCCTGGCCCTGGACGGCCGCATGGGGGCGGGGGAGATCGCCGCCCTGTGGGGGCTGAAGCCCTATCCGGCGGAAAAGCTCATGGGCTCCGCCCGGCGGTTCTCCCTGGCCTGGTGCCGCAGGGCAGTGGTGCGCTGCGGCCAGGTGGATCTGGCCATGAAGTCCAGCGGACAGGACGGCAAGGAGCTGCTGACCCAGCTGCTGCTGGAGCTGTCCCAGCCCGCCCGGGCGCGATAGGAGGGCCGCCATGCTGCGCATCAAAGAGGCCATCGTGGTGGAGGGGCGGTACGACAAGAACGCCCTGTCCCAGGTGGTGGACACCCTGATCTTAGAGACCGGGGGCTTTCACATCTTCAAGGATCCGGAGCAGCTGGCCCTGTTGCGCCGGGCGGCGGAGAAGCGGGGACTGATCGTCCTCACCGACTCCGACGGGGCGGGCTTCGTCATCCGCAGCCGCATCAAGGGGGCGGTGCCCCAGCAGTGGGTGAAGCACGCCTACATCCCCGACATCCCCGGCAAGGAGCGCCGCAAGCGCCAGCCGGGGAAGGAGGGCAAACTGGGGGTGGAGGGGATGACCCCCCAGGTGCTGGAGCAGGTGCTCCGCCGGGCGGGGGCCACCGTGCTGGACGAGACCGCCCCGGAGCGGGAGAGCCCCGCCCTGACCAAGGCCGACCTGTTCGCCGCCGGACTGGCCGGGGGCGAGGGCAGCGCCCAGCGCCGCCTGGACCTGCTGCGCCGCCTGGAGCTGCCGGAGCATATGAGCGCCAACGCCCTGCTGGCGGTGCTCAACGGCTGCTACAGCCGCCGGGAGGCGGAAGAGATCCTGAACATCGATCGTGGATAGAAGAAGCCCTCCGACGAAAGTCGGAGGGCTTTACTCATTCCTCCTCCGGGAAGATCCCCTCGATGGCGTCCCGCAGCTTGGGGTAGCGGATGACGAAGTGGATGGCCGGGGACTTGCCCTTGGATACCATGGCCCACTGGCCGGCATGTACGGTGATGGACAGGTTCCGGAACATCCCGTTCCAGAAGCGCAGGGTGTAGCCCGGCTGCTGCCGGGCGAACTGCTCCGTCTGCTCCAGATGCAGCAGATAGTCCTCGTAGGAGCAGACCACGTCCCGCTCCGGGAACAGCCCGGACAGGGGCAGGGAGATGGGCCAGCGCTCAAATTCCTCTCGGGACAGCCTGGGCACCAGGTCGGTCACCGGGCTGTGGGACAGGGTGGTCAGCAGCTGCTGACCCTGAGCGGCGGCGTGCTCCAGCACCCGCCGCTGATCCGCCTCGGCCATGCCGTTTGTCCTGAGGATGCGGAGCAGATCCTCCCGGTGCAGCGTGAATAGGGGCGGGGCGGCCAGCATCCTGCGCCGGGGGCCGGGGGTCTGGCAGTCCGCCAGCAGGAAGGCCCGCAGCACGCTGGCCCGGTCCTCCCGGTAGATGTCCATCAGGGGCAGGGCCTTTTTCAAAAGGTCGGCCGCCCGCTGCTGATAGTACCCCAGGGCCTCGCCGCCCTTGGCCAGCTCGTAGCGCCCCCTCTCGTGGGCGCCGGCGATGCACTCCCCGGACAGGGCCGCCGTGCCGGAGACGTTCAGGAAGTGGCAGTATACGTTGTTCTGCACCCCCTTCAGATAGTAGGGGGAGATCTGCCCCGTCATGTACAGGGGCACCCACCCCTGCAGCCCCAGCATCAGCTCCCCGAAGGGGCGGTCCAGGTTGTGCACCACGTTCAGGTGCAGCCCCTTTTTCAGCATCATGGCCAGCCCCAGCATGTACTTTTTCTTAAAATCCTCGTCCCGGGCCATGTCGTCCATCTGCATGTCGCTGCACATGAATACCGGCCGGTCCGACCGGCCCAGCACCGTGGCCTTCAGAAAGTCCAGCTCCCCGGTCTTCATTTCCTCCAGCCCGTAATAGGTCTTGCTCAGCGGCAGCTGGAAGGGGGCGGTGGGCACCTTCAGCTGGTCGAAGCGGATGGCGCGGATGTACTCGTTCAGGTCGAACTCGTCCAGCTGCCGCAGAAAGGCGGACACGTCGTCCACCTGCCGGGCCCCGGGGCCGCCCAGCCAGCGGACCAGCCGGGACAGCAGCTCCCCCTCGCCCCCGTCCCCGATCAGCTCCGTCAGGATGTGCCGCTGTCCGGGGGTGTCGTACCGCCGCACCACATATCCCGCCACAGAGGAGACGAAGCGGTCCGGGTCGCGGGGCTGCCGCTGGCCGCTGCGGATGCGGGAGAGATAGGACGGGTCGTAGCTGATCCCCCGGGCCAGATCGGACACGCTCAGATTCAGGGCGGACAGCAGGGCGTTCAAATTGGTGCGCAGCTGCGCGGCGTCGCACCCGCTCTGGGGGAAGAGGGGGGCAAAGGCCGCCCTGATGTCCTCCTCCGTCAGCCCCGCCGTCTCCCGCTCACGGGCCAGCGCCGCCAGCCCGCGGATCAGCTTCTCCCGGTCGGTCTGGTTCTCCGGCGTCCGCTCGCCGCTGCGGTAGCGGCTGATGGTGGCGGCGGACAGGCCGCTGGCCTGGGCCAGCTCCCGCCCGGAGCAGTCCAGCTGTTCGATGTAGCCGTTGAGTATGTCCTTGAGCTCCATGGCAGATCCTCCCTGTGCCCGGCGGCGCCGGGCCGTTTCCTGATGCTTCCATTATAAGGGACGGCGGGCCAAAGGTAAAGGCGTTTCCGCTTTGTCATGGACAAGAAGGAAAGAAAAATTTTCCATTCCCCGCCATATGCTATCATACAGGTGGGGTGGAGGCGCTTGCAAAAGACCGGCCTCCGGAAAGAGAGGTATTTTGTATGAAGAGACGAGTGATGGGCCTCCTGCTGGCCCTGTGCCTGTGCCTGACGCTGCTGCCC
>CAVJLQ010000095.1:0-3158 GCA_963650435.1 Alloprevotella sp.
AGAACGTCATAAAAACGCCCCTGTCTGTTGATACAGACAGGGGCGTTTTTTGCGGATCGGGAGGACAGCAGAGCATAGAGCGGCCCGCAAGCCCCCCTTGCTAAAGGGCCGATCCCCCCTGACAGGGGGAGTCGTCCTCTCCCCACAAAGGCAAATGCCTTTGTGGGGGCCCCATATTGGGCGGCGACAGCCCCCTTTCACAAGGGGGCCTTGGGTCGGGCGGCCAAAGGCCGCCCCTACGACATACAACATCCGTTTTATACACCCCGTAGGGCGCGACGACCCGGCGCGCCGCAAAAACGCCCCCTCATCCGTCATCGCCTTCGGCGATGCCACCTTCCCCCCTGTGGGGGGAAGGCTTTCCCGGGCGGCCACAGGCCGCCCCTACGGCGCGTAATGTTCGTGGTTTCCCGTAGGGGCCGCCCCATGGGGCGGCCCGCAGAGCATATTTGCACGTTTGTCATGCCGCACGGCGGCCCGGCTCCAATTTACCGGAACACCACGTTTTCCGAGATCTCGCTCAGGGCCCGGGCGGCCTCCATGTCGTACCGGCCGCAGCGGGCCAGGTCGGACAGGGTGAGGATGCCCACCACCCGGCCCTTCTCCACCACCGGCAGGCGGCGCACCTGCTGCTGGGCCATAAGGGCCCCCGCCTGAAGGCAGTCCATATCCGGGCTGGTATAGGCGCAGGCGCGGGACATGATGTCCCGAACAGGGGTCTGGGCCGGGTCGTCCTCCGGGGCGATGCACCGCAGGATGATGTCCCGGTCGGTGACCATCCCCCGCAGCCGCCCGTCCCGGCTGCACACGGGCAGGGCCCCCACGTTGTGCCGGGACAGCAGCCGGGCGGCCAGGGCCGCCGAGGAGCCCGGCTCCACCGTCACCACGCCGGAGGTCATCAGTTCCTTCACCAACATAAAAACACCGCCTTTTCCGGCTCCGCCCCGGCGGGGCGGAGCGCCGTTCTCTCACTGTCCCTATCCTGCCCCGGCCCCCGGCGGATCATACGGGCATATCCGCCCGGCCCCCGGCATAAGGTGGCATTATCCTGCAAAAGAGGGGGCGGTGCGTTGAAGGGGAACGGGGACAGGCTGCTCCGGGCGGTGCGCCGGGGCGTGGGGCTGGCGGTGTGCGCGGTGCTGGCCTGGATGGCGGCGGTCACGGCGGACCCGGCGGCGGTGGAGACCGCCCTGACCGGCGGAGAGGAGCGGACGGCGGTGGCGCTGCTGGCGGGGCAGACCCGGGTGCCGCCGGCGGAGCGGCAGGAGGGGGCGCTGGAGCTCCTGCTCCGGCACGTCCCCCTTTTGGCCCAGGGGCGGGGGACCATCCTGTCCGGCGGGCGGGAGGGGGAGGAGCAGGAGCCCGAACAGCCCATAGAGGAGCACGACGACGATGTGACCCAGCCTCAGCTGCAGCCCCCGGCCAGCCAGGACGGGATCCTGGAGCTGACCGCCAAGGGGAAGGAGGGCAGCCAGTACCTCTCCCGGGACGGGCTGTATCTCTATGACCGCAGCAAGCTGGAGCTGACTCCGGCGGTGCTGGACGAGGGCGGGGTGGACTTCACCCTGGGGGAGGGCCCCCAGATCCTGATCTACCACACCCACGGCAGCGAGGCCTACGCCCAGAGCGACGGCGAGACCTATACCGAGAGCGACCCCTACCGCACCACCGACTGCACCCACAACGTGGTCCGGGTGGGGGAGGAGATGGCCCGGATCTTCCGCAGCTATGGCTTTCAGGTGATCCACGACACGGAGCTGTATGACTACCCCGCCTACAGCGGGGCCTATGAGCGCTCCGGCGCGGCGGTGCGCCGGTGGCTGGAGCAGTACCCCACCATCCGGCTGGCCCTGGATGTGCACCGGGACGCCCTGGTGGGGAACGACGGCGCCATCTATAAGCTCATCACCCAGGAGAACGGCCGCCGGGCGGCCCAGGTGATGCTGGTGGTGGGCACGGGGCACGACGGGTGGAAGGACAATTTGGCCCTGGGGGTGCGCGTCCAGCGGGAGCTGCTGGCGGACTATGTGACCCTGGCCCGGCCGGTGGTGCTGCGCAGCGGGAAGTATAACCAGGACTGCCTGCCCGGCAGCCTGCTGGTGGAGGTGGGGGGACACGGGAATACCCTCACCGAGGCCCTGGCGGGGGCGCAGCTGTTCGCCGTCAGCGCCGCCCAGGTGTTCTCCGGCCTGCGGGAGTAGCGGGCAGGACAGCAGCAGGCCCCCGGCCGCAAAGCGGCCGGGGGCCTGTATCGGTCTTGTCAGTCTCCGCTCTCTGTGACCCGGGCGTCCCCGTAGTCGGTGAAGATCCCCCGGATGCCGGCGGCCCGCACGGCGTTCTGGGCCTCCAGCCCGTTGATGGTGTGTACATACAGGGGCACCCCCAGGGCCTGCATCCCCTTGATGTAGCCCTTCACCTCGGACAGGGACCAGTCAAAGACCACCGCCTCGATCTGCCGGCCTTTCAGATATTCCTTCACCCGGGCGGGGTCCGCCTTCTCCCTCCAGGTCATGAGATAGAGGGTGATCCAGATGTGGGAGAAGCCCGCGTCGTGCACCGCCTGATATTCCCCCGTGCTGTAGATCTGCACGATGAACTGGTCCCGCAGGTCGGGATACCGCTGGGCGATCAGCTTGGCCGCGTCGGTGCTGCGCTCCTTCACATCGGTGACGATCCTCGCGTCGGGGTGCTCCTCCATCCACCGGGCCAGGGTGTCCAGAGTCAGGGACTCAAAGCCGTACTGGGTGCGCACCTGCTCAAACTGGGCCAGGGTCAGGCCGTGGTACCCGTCGTACCACGCCTGCCAGTCGTGGACGCACACCAGCTGGCCGTCCGTGGTCCAGCAGAAGTCCAGCTCCAGAGTGCGGTAGCCCTGGGCGTAGGAGTGGTTTAGGGCCTCCAGACTGTTGCTGCCCGCCTGGCCCGCCGGGGTGACGCCCCCGGCGTGGAGGACGAAGTCGGTGTCGTCGTACAGAAGGGCGGGGGGCGTGGGCTCCGGCTCAGGGGCCGGGGGAGAGGGCATGGCCGCCCCCGCCGCCAGCAGCACGGACAAACAGATACAGGCAAGATCTATCATGGGATGTTCTCCTTTGAATCGGATGTGGATGGGGATGGGGGCGGTGCGCCGGGGAATTTTTATCCCCCCCCCCCCCCCCCCC
>CAVJLQ010000096.1:0-6016 GCA_963650435.1 Alloprevotella sp.
CCCCCAAGGGCGTCGGCAATGGTCTCCACCCCCTTGTCCGGGTCGATGAAGTCCCGGGCGGCCACCTCCGGCGGGGGGCAGTCCCGCTCCTGGGCGAACAGCAGCTGCGCCAGGGGCTCCAGCCCCTTCTCCCGGGCCACGGTGGCCCGGGTGCGGCGCTTCTGCTTGTAGGGGCGGTACAGGTCCTCCACCTCCGCCAGGGTGGCGGCGCTGTCGATGGCGGCGGCCAGCTCGTCGGTGAGCTTGCCCTGCTCCCCGACGGCCTTCTTCACCGCAGCCTTCCGCTCCTCCAGCCCCCGCAGATACTCCAGACGGTCGGCCAGAGTGCGCAGCAGCTGGTCGTCCATGCTGCCGTGGAGCTCCTTGCGGTAGCGGGCGATGAAGGGGATAGTGTTCCCCTCGTCAATAAGGGTGATCACGTTGTTCACATATGCTTCCTTGACCCCCAGCTCGCGGGCCAGGGTCTGGATGATGGTATCCATGGTATCCAACTCCTTTGCCCATACAGTGTACCGGAAAAGAGCAAAAAAGTCCAGAAGGGGATTTCTCCGGCGGCAGGGACGTGGTATACTTGGGACAAAGGAGCTGATCGTGATGACAGAACAGATCGAGACCTTACAGAGCTGGATCGACGGCAGCCGTTCCATCGTGTTTTTCGGCGGGGCGGGGGTGTCCACCGAGAGTGGTATCCCCGACTTCCGCAGCGTGGACGGGCTGTATAACCAGAAATACCGCTGGCCGCCGGAGGAGATCCTGAGCCACACCTTTTTTACCCGGATGCCGGAGGAGTTTTTCCGCTTCTACCGGGACA
Source organism: Alloprevotella sp. (assembly GCA_963650435.1). GTDB lineage: Bacteria > Bacillota > Clostridia > Oscillospirales > Oscillospiraceae > Lawsonibacter. The sequence goes on from CAVJLQ010000096.1 coordinate 812, forward strand.
AGATGCTGTGCCCCTGGGCCAAGCCCAACGCCGCCCACAAAAAGCTGGCGGAATTGGAGAAAGCGGGAAAGCTGAAAAGCGTGGTCACCCAGAATATCGACGGCCTGCACCAGGCGGCGGGCTCTCAGCGGGTGTGGGAGCTCCACGGCTCTGTCCTGCGCAACTACTGCATGAAGTGCGGCAGGCCCTACTCCATGGAGGACATCCTCCGCGGCGAGGGGGTGCCCCGCTGCACCTGCGGCGGCGTGATCAAGCCCGACGTGGTGCTGTATGAGGAGCAGCTGAACGCCGACACGATCCAGGGGGCTGTCCAGGACATCCGGGGCGCCGACCTGCTGATCGTGGGGGGCACCTCCCTGGCGGTGTATCCGGCGGCGGGGCTGCTGGACTACTACCGGGGCCGGCATCTGGTGCTCATCAACAAGAGCCCCACTCCCTATGACGGCCGGGCCGACCTGATTCTGGCGGCCCCCATCGGCCAGGTGATGGAGCAGATCAAAGTGGGATAAACAGACAAATGTCCCCCGGCGGATGGCTCCGCCGGGGGGCATTTTGTGTTTAGTTTGCCAGGGGCAGGGTGACGGTGGCCTTGAACAGGTCGCCGTCGGCGGTCAGCTGGAAGGTGCCCCCCTGCAGCTCGGTCAGGCTGCGGGCGATGGACAGCCCCAGGCCGGAGCCCTCGGTGTTCCGGGACTCCTCCCCCCGGACAAAGCGCTCCATCAGCCGGTCGGCGGGGACGGTGATGGCCTCGCGGCTCACATTTTTCACCGACAGGGCGGCCTGGCCCTTGCCCCGGGTCAGCTCCAGATAGACCCGGGTGCCCTCCATGGCGTATTTGGAGCAGTTGGACAGCAGGTTGTCGATGACCCGCCACAGGTGCCGCCCGTCGGCGTACACCCAGGTCTCCCCCTCGGGCAGCAGCTTGACGATGGACAGGTGCCGGGCCTCCAGCTTCTCCTCCCACTCGCCCAGGGCCTGGTCGATGAGCTGCTCCATGCCGATCTTCTCCCGCTCCACCTTCAAAACGCCGGTGGATGCCTTGCTGGCCTCCACCAGGTCCTCCGTCAGCTTTTTCAGCCGCTGGGACTTGCGGTCCAGCACGTCGATATACTCCAAGGCTTTGGGATCGGTCTGGTCGGTGGCGCGCAGCAGGTTCACATAGTTGATGATGGAGGTCAGAGGGGTCTTCAGGTCGTGGGACACGTTGGTGATCAGCTCCGCCTTGAAGCGCTCGCTCTTCATCTTCTCGTCCACGGCGGCGGACAGGCCCATGGAGATGTTGTTCAGATCCTCCCCGTGCTCCTGCAGGTCGGGGGGCATCCTGTGGGTGTCCACCCGGTTCTCCAGGTCCCCCTCCGCCATGGCCCGGGCGCCGGTGCGCAGCCTGCGGAAGGAGATCGTCCACCAGCAGGCCAGGGCCAGAGCCCCGCCCTGCACCAGGAACCACAGCAGGATGAAGCCGCCGTTGTACCGCCCCACGTCGGTAAAGGCGATGAAGTTGAAGGCGGTATAGGCCAGGAAGAGCACGATGGCCTTCCAGGTGACGGGCAGGCTGAGCAGAGCGGTGCGGATACCGCCCAGCGCCCAGGCCAGCACCCGCAGGAGCAGGGTGCTGCGGATCAGAGTGCGGGTCTTGGCCCGCACGGCGACGGTCTGCAGCAGCAGGGCGGCGGCCAGGAAGATCGCGGTGACGGCGGCGGCCAGCCCCATGAGGCACAGGGTATACAGCCGGTCGCCGGGCCACAGGCTGTCGTAGTAGTACCAGGCCACGAGGGGGTCGCTGCACTCCGTGATCCCGTATACCAGCAGGGCGATGGCAGTGCCGGCCAGCAGCAGCCAGATCTCGGCATATACCCGGTCTGCCCACATGGTCTGGGGCCCCTCCGCCCCGGGCCGCCAGCCGGCGCACCACAGCGCCGCCGCCAGGGCGCACAGGGCGGCCAGCGCCAGAGCGGCGGCCGCGCCGGCCCAGGTCATCCAGAAGGAGGAGGCGTTGGCGCAGAAGCGCTGCAGCTGGGCGAACACGTCGGGCACCGGCGGCTGGACCGCCACGCCGTACTCCAGAACATACAGGTCGTCGGGCTGCAGCACCTCCTGCGCCTCTTCGGAGGAGGCCGCGTTCAGCTCTGCCCCGTTCATCCAGCCGTAATACTTGGCGTAATAGCCGTAGCTGTCCAGCTCATGGGCGATATACTCCCCCGGCGTAAAGCTGGCGTAGTGGATCTGCGCCACGCTGGACAGCAGGTCCTCCCCGTCGGGCAGGTTAGAGGTCAGCTCCTCGCCGGAGGCGTCCATCAGCCGGAAGCGGTAGCTGGTGGCGGCGGGATCGGCCGCCGCCTCGAACTCCTGCAGGGCGCTCTCCAGCTGCTGGCGTTCCACATAGCTGATGCTGCCGCTGCCCAGGGCCAGCTGGTCGGCCGCGGCGGTGGCCACGCTGTTGCTCCATTTCTGACACAGATACTGGAAGGCGCCGTTCCCCTGCCAGTCGGCGCCGTCGGCGCCGGAGTATGGCATGGCCGTCAGTGCCTTGCAGGCCAGCAGGGAGGACAGAAAGGCGCAGGCGGTCATCAGTCCCCAGACGGCCGCCTTGACCCAGGGGCTGCGCTGTAAGCTCTTCATGGTCAGCCCCCCTTCTCCATTTTATAGCCCAGCCCCCAGACCACCTTCAGCCAGCGGGGGTCTGCGGGATCGATCTCGATCTTCTCCCGCAGGTGACGGATGTGGACGGCCACCGTGTTCTCCGAGCCGTAGGCCGGGTCGTTCCACACCTGCTCATAGATCTGGGAGGAGGAGAACACCCGCCCCGGGTGGGTCATGAGCAGCTTGAGGATGTTATACTCGATGGGGGTGAGGGAGACAGGCTCGCCGTCTACGGTGACCAGTTTGGCGCTGTCGTCCATGGACACGGGGCCCACGGTGAGCAGGCCGGGGACCTTCTCCGCCCCGCCCAGAGAGGTATACCGCCGCAGCTGGCTCTTCACCCGGGCCATGACCTCCAGGGGGTTGAAGGGCTTGGTGATATAGTCGTCCGCCCCGATGTTCAGCCCCAGGATCTTGTCGCTGTCCTCGCTCTTGGCCGTCAGCAGGATGATGGGCACGTTGCTGTCCTCCCGCAGCTTGGCGGTGGCCCGGATGCCGTCCAGCTCCGGCATCATCACGTCCATCAGGATCAGATGCACCGGGCTCTCCTCCACGGCCCGCAGGGCCTCCTTCCCGTTGTAGGTCTTGATGGTCTTATAGCCCTCGCTGGTCAGGTAGATGTCCAGCGCCGAGACGATGTCCCGGTCGTCGTCGCAGATCAGAATGGTGTACATGCCGCGCCCTCCCCTTATCACAGTCCGGCCAGGTGCCGGCGCTTATCGTCTCTCTTAGAATAACACACACAGTTTAAGATGCAAGAAGCAAAATCTTAAGATGTGTTTAAGTATCCCTCCCCGGGCGGGGGTGGCTTTACATTCCCTGAACGGATCGTTATCTCAACCTAAACGGAGCGGGCGGGTCCTTTAACACCAATTTTTCTTCCCAGCCCGTATAATAGCCTATGGAGAAACAAAACATAGGAGGTTCTGAACCATGAATAACAAAGCCTATCAGGAAGCCAAGAGTGAATTCTGGAACTGCATCCGCATGGCTCCCTTTACGGTATGCCTGTCCCTGTATTTCGCCTTCAAGGAGTGGCTGCCCGCCATGCGCGCGGCCAAGCGCGGCTGACACGCCATTTTGTTCGTCTGTCCTCTTTTTCATTTCTGTTCCTGTCGTGCAGCGCCGCCCGAATGGGCGGCGCTGCGCCATTCTGCCGAAAAAGTTTTGACCAGCTGGAGCCTGGAGCTCCAGGCGCTCCTCATGAAAAACGAATGGCCCGGGCCGCCCCTGCGGGCCCTGTCCTTCTCAGCGGCCCTCCTTCCCGGACCCGTTCGTGCCGCCGCTTGGTCGGCGGCCGCGTGATATAGGGGCCGGATCCTGAAAGAGAGTGGAAAGAAATGTGAAAAAACGATTAAATCCACTGCCGTGCCCTTGCGCACCGGGGGAAAATGGGATACAATAGGCCCAACCAAGCGGGATACCGCATGATAAGGAGGACATCACCATGGGATTTTTTGATAATTTCAAAGAGAAGGCCACCGATCTGATGCAGGCGGGCGCCGCTCAGTCCAAGCGTCTGGCGGAGATCGCCAAGCTGAAGACCGCCAATATGGCCGAGGAGGACACCATCAAGAAGGCGTATGTGGAGCTGGGCAAGCTGTACTACGCCGAGAAGGGCGCCACCCCTGACGCCGCTTATGCCGCCTCCTGCGAGAAGATCACCGCCGCCCGCGCCGCCATCGAGACCAACAACGAGCGCATCGCCGAGCTGAAGGCGAAGGACCCCGAGGACGAGGGCTGCGGCATCGACGTGGAGATCACCGTGGAGCACGACCAGCCCGCCGGCGAGCCGGAGGAGGCCGTTGCCGAAGAGGTGGCCGACGAGATCCAGCGGGCCGCCGAGGCCGATAAGGAAGAGGCCGCCCAGGAGCCTGAGCAGCCCCAGGAGTGATTTGACAGATCTGGCCCTGCGCCCCCCGCCCTGTTACAGGGCGGGGGGCGCTTTTTATGTCCCGGCGGGTGGACGTGATCTTGAAAACGGGGTGGAATTGGGGCAATGTCATTAAGTTAAGCTGAAAGCACGGCTGTTGGGGAGTGGAAAGAGGGCTTCCGCGCCTTAACAGCCGTGCTATTTTTCTGCCATATCGTTGAGCCGAGGGTATTTTTCCAAATCAGAGGGAAATGAAAAAAGCGGGCTAATGTCCGCTTTTGCTCTTGCCTTTTGTCGATGGTTGTTGTAAAATCAAATCGGAAACGCGAACAAGCGGCAGCCCATAGGGTGTTACCAGCACCCTATGAGCCTATGAAGAGTGGGATAGCACTCAACACAATGACCATTACGGTCACACCACAGAGCCTATTATACCCGCCGACAAGAGCTTTTTCAAGGCAAAAGATAGCGGGGAGAATAGGTAATTTGTGTTATGCTTTTTTAGCGGTGTTGAGTTTTACGCTCGACACCGCTTTTTTGCGTTTCCGGCTGGCACCCGCGGACGGGGAGCGTTCCCCGTTCCTGCGGGCGGCTGGTCGGAAATATGCGGGCTGGCTTTTTGTTGTTTTGTGTGTTGTGCCGCAGGGAGTGCAGCCCAAAGAGAAAGGAGCGCAGAGGGCGAACGGCACAAC